>JAOZUK010000047.1 GCA_029938715.1 Bacteroidales bacterium
TGGTCCTTCGGACGACAGATTGAATTTAAAATATAGCATCCTGGTGAAACAGTATATGATGAGCAGGGAAATGTATGATTTCTTTAGAAAAATACGTGGATCCAATGAGGAAACCGGCGGCATTTATGAAAAGGCTCCCGTCCAGATCATCGGGAATATCCGGTGTTGCAACAGAGATGAGGAGGCACTGGGATACTTTATGGCTTCGGCAGTGAAGACAAAAAGGATCTTTATCTCCCCTGATGAACATGAAGTTGCAAGTGGTACTGCGTACGGAGATTGTGGCTGGACGACCTATATAAACCCACGTGACAGGCAAGTCTATTATATTTATGGAACCTATAACAATGGAAAAACTGTTGTAAAGACTACCAGTAAATATTGCACCGACTGCAGGATCCGGGGGACTCATGTAAAACCTGATTATTGGGAGTAAGAATGAAACGCTATAGATACATCGGCCAGATTACCATTGGAACTATGTTTCTTCTGTTTCAACAGTGTGTTGAGCCATTCAGGCCCTCTCTGGAAGATGAATCTCTAGATTTGCTGGTGGTGGAAGGGTTGATAACCGATGAAGCAGGAGCTTTCGGTGTAAGCCTTACTTCCACGGTTCCTGTATACAATGACTGGAATATTGTTACTGATTACAAGCCGGTTACAGGGGCATTGGTGCAAATTATGGATGACAGGGGAAACAGCTATCTGCTCATTGAGAACAGGGCAGGGTGGTATGAAACTGAAGAAAAAGATTTGAAAGGCACTCCGGGGTTTACCTATACCCTGTTAATCTCTACCGCGGAGGGAAAACAGTACGAATCTTCTCCTGAACTGATGCGGGAAGTACCACAAATTGACACGGTGCACTACGAAGAGGTCAACCGTACTCATTTTGACCAGGAAATTCCCTATGAGGAGAACTGGCTTAATATCCTGGTGGATGCCAGGGCTACGGGAGATGACAATACCTATTTCAAATGGGAGTTTGAGGAGACATGGGAGTTTGAAATGCCGGGATATGTAATGGTTGGGCATGGTAGCGGAGAATCTGCTCCCCCTCCCAGCATGGAAACCATTGATATCGAATTTGAAAAAAAGCATTGCTGGGTTACCGAATCCTCCGGATCCATACTGATAAAATCAACGGTAGAAAGTCCTTCCAATGAAATTAAGGATTTTGTCCTGCAATCAATAGGTCCCCCCGACGACAGGCTGAATATTCAATACAGTATCATGGTGAAGCAGTATTTGATAAGTGGAGAGTTGTACAATTTCTTCAGGTTGTTGCGTGAATCCAACAAGGAAACCGGAGGGATTTATGAAAAGAGCCCGGCCCAGATCTTCGGAAATATTCAATGTTGTGACGGATCGGAGGAGGCGCTGGGATATTTTATGGCTTCTGCAGTTAAAACGAAAAGAATATTTATAGATCCCGTTGAACATCATATTGCTGAAGGTACAGCATATGAAGATTGTGGCTGGCATACCGATATACCCAGGTATCAGAAAGTTTTTTTATACGGGACCTACGACAGCGGAAATACCAATGTATATAGCCTCAATGTATATTGCACCGACTGCAGGATCCGGGGTACCAATTTGAAACCTGATTATTGGAAGTAATATGAAAAAAACAGTAACTCTGATTGCAATAATCTTCTTTTGCCATACCATATGTGGACAGGTAATTGCCAGTCAGCCAGAACTCAATTATCCGGCAGAAGAGATAATGGTGCATCTTAGTAAAACCTGCCTCTTCCCGGGTGAAGTGGTGGGATTTAAAATATATTGTACCAGTCCCCTTTTTCCTAATCTGGAACTGAGCCGGTTAGCTTTTATTGAGCTGGTAAGTGACCGGAATGCCTCCATTTTAAGAAAGAAAATATTGCTGGAGCACGGAACAGGAGGAGGCGAGTTTGTTTTGCCTGATGATTTGAGTTCAGGGATTTACACGGTCCTGACCTATACAAATTGGCTGAAAAATTTTGGAGAAGAGTCCTTTAGCAGGAAAAACATTTTGATTGTAAATCCGGATCAGGGTCTGACACAGATTTCTGACACCTGTGACCACCACCGGAATGATCTTTCCTTTCTGGGAGCCAATGATCATTCCAGTTCCGGTTTAATGCTTCTCCCTGATAAGAAGCAATATGCCATACGGGAAAAAGTTTCAATCAAAGTAAAATTGAGACAGGATGAGGATGAGGGACAGGTAGCAGATGGATTGTTTTCCGTATCGGTATGCCGTACAGAACCTTCTCTTTGCAGTGAACAATCCAAAATGTTGGAGAGGCATCCAGCAAAAGAGATGAAGGAGATGAAATATCTGCCCGACTTCAAGGGAATCAGGCTGACTGGGAGGCTGGAAGATGCTTCCGGGAATGCCATGAAGGAAGGCAGGGTTATTTTATCGGAACCAGGCCCGGGAACCAGAATAAGCAGCACGCTTTCAGATAGTGAAGGAAACTTTCATTTCCTTTTGAAACCACAGGAAGGGGAGATGGATCTGGTATTTACTTTACCGGAACATGATGCAATAATAAAGATGGAAGAGCCTTACTGGAACGGGTTCAAAAATCCCCCTCTGCAACAGGAACTTTGCCTGCATGACAACACCATTTCTTTCCTGGAAAAGAGGTTTTTTCATTTCCAGTTACAGCAGAAATTTAATCAATCGAATTTTTCTAAGGGCAGGCTACCTGAAAGGAATAAGGTAGACAGCACCAGTTTTTATACGCATTACAGCCGTTTACTTAAGTTGGATGACTATATTTTACTGGATTCTTTACCAGAATATTTCTATGAATTGGTACCCAATGTCAAGTTTATACAGAGCAGAGGGAAAGTTGATATCAAGGTGGTGGACCCTGTAAGCGCTACTGGTTACAAAGAGAGCCCCGGAGTATTCATTGATGGGGTCCTTTATTCTGATTATAATGAAATTGCACGCATCCCTGTTAGTGAAATTGATAATATAGCAATAGTTGCGGAAGTCTATTATTATCGTGATTTAAGCTTTGGGGGCATAATTGATCTGCATACAAAAGAAGCCGACTTTAGCACTGTTCCATTATCTTCCAATATGACCAGGCTTATATATCCCCTGGCTTCAAGGCGTGAAATGAAATATAATTCACAAGATTATACGTTACCTGATACCCCTGGCAGGATTCCTGACTTCAGGTATTTGATTTGTTGGGAGCCAGATTTTACTATTGGAGCTTCCGGAGAAAATACGATTCAGTTTTTTACTGGAGATGTAGTAGGTTATTTTACAGTGAAAGTAACCGGGATTTCACCTGATGGCAGACTTGTCCAAGCCGAAACTATGATTTCAGTTGGGAAGAACCCTGAAAATGTTCGTTAGAAAGCTCAAGTTGTCAAACTGAAACATAACATACAAAATGTTTTAATTAGTAACTATATTTGTAATAAGTTATTAAACATAACAAAACGAAATATAGAAAGTATAATACAGTAAGTAAGTGAAAAATATATGTATATTTGTATTACACAAAATATAAGCCTTCATGAAATACCTGAATATCCCTACCAGGGAGCTTGAACGAAATGGGGGATATAATACAGCAAAGGAGATATCCAGCCAGCCTGAAATGTGGCTGAAAACTTATGAAAAGGTTCGTGATGAGAAGGATCCATTATCAAAATTCATGGAAAAGGCACTTCGAAAGAACAATCCTTGTGTAATTTTAGCAGGTGCCGGAACTTCTGCTTTCATTGGTGAGGCACTGGTGGGACCATTTCAGAGAAGATTAAAGGTGAGCACAAAGAGCATCGCAACAACTGATATCATTACCCATCCGGAGGATTATTTTATACAATCAAAACCGACTCTGCTTATTTCTTTTGCGAGATCTGGTGATAGCCCGGAGAGCCTGGCAACAGTCAAAATGGCAGCGGACCAGTGTGATGATCTTTATCAACTAATCATTACCTGCAATGTGAATGGAGAATTGGCGATAAAAACACACAGTGAAAATGCTTATGTGTTTGTATTGCCGGAAGGAACTAATGACAAATCACTTGCTATGACCAGTTCCTTTTCGTCAATGCTGCTGGCCGGTTTATTGATGCTAAATCTTCATAGAATTGAAGATATGTTACCGATAATGAAGAGCCTGAATAAATGTGG
Organism: Bacteroidales bacterium; assembly: GCA_029938715.1. GTDB lineage: Bacteria > Bacteroidota > Bacteroidia > Bacteroidales. The sequence continues at coordinate 4,154 of JAOZUK010000047.1, forward strand.
TAATTTCATTATAAAAGATCATCTTTCAAAACTAAAATCCATTGCTGCTCTGGATTTTAAAAGAGCTGTCTTTTTAGGTTCCGGGCCTCTTTTCGGTATTGCCCATGAATCCCATTTGAAAGTACAGGAACTTTCCGATGGCAAAGTAATTTGCACCTATGATTCATTTTTGGGATTTCGGCATGGCCCGAGAGCTGTAGTAGATGAATCTACGATGATTGCTTACTTGATCTCCGTTAATTCTCATGTGCAACGGTATGAGCTTGATTTGATCAGATCTATTAATGAATCTCCGACGGGAGCTAAAAGTATTGCCATTGGATACAATTTAGATGCAGAAGTGTTAAATACGGATTTTGCTATCAGCTTTCCAGAATGTGAATTAATTGAAGCGGAAGATGTGATGATGGTTTGTTACATTCTTCCGGCTCAGATTATTGGGTTTTATAAATCATTGGAATTAGGTCTGGAACCCGACTCTCCATCCAAGGGAGGATCAATTTCAAGGGTAGTTCAAGGTGTTACAATTTATTAGCCCATATTTAGGATTCTTTGTGGCAAAATGGTGAGAAATGCAAGAGATACTTTCCTTGAAATAATAGCTAACAACCGGAAGATTGGAGCAGAAGGGATTTTTTCGGTCTGCTCCTCAAATGAGGATGTGTTGGAGGCCTGCTTTTTACAGGCGAAAGAGGATGAATCCATCCTGTTAATTGAATCTACATCCAATCAGGTCGATCAATACGGAGGTTATACCGGAATGAAGCCGGCTGACTTTGCAGGCTTCGTATATGACATTGCCACAAAAACAGGATTTCCGGGAGAAATGATACTTCTTGGAGGCGATCATCTGGGTCCGAATAAATGGCAGGGACTCCCATCTGCAGAGGCCATGATTAAGTCGGAGGTACTGATTAAGGAGTATATCAAAGCAGGTTTTCAGAAAATACACCTCGATACAAGCATGTTTTGTGCTGATGATCCGGGCGACCGGGGGAAGCCTCTCAGTAATGAAATTGTTGCATCAAGAGCTGCTATTTTGTGCCGGGTAGCTGAAGATACATGGAAAAAATATTGTCCAAACCCTGCCCCACCTCTATATGTCATTGGGAGCGAGGTTCCTGTGCCTGGTGGAGCTCAAAAGGAGGAGGATGTTATCCACCCGACAAAACCGGAAGATGCAGCCCGGACCATTGATATTACCCGGCAAACTTTTTTTGATGAAGGACTTGCCGATGCCTGGGAGCGTGTGGTGGCTGTGGTGGTGCAGCCGGGTGTGGAATTTGGAGATGACAGGGTGTTTCAGTATAACCGGGATCTGGCCAGGAGTCTTAGCCAAAAAATTCACAGGTATGATAAATTGGTCTATGAAGCTCATTCAACAGATTACCAGAGTGAAGACAATTTAAAGAAACTGGTAGAAGACTCTTTTTGCATTCTCAAGGTGGGTCCATGGTTAACTTTCGCATACAGGGAGGCCTTATACGCACTGGAAGCCATAGAAGCGGAGATGATGGGTGAAAAGAGTCAGGACCTCTCAAATTTAAAGAAGACCCTCGACAAAGCCATGAGGGATAAACCAGAGCATTGGAGGAAATATTATACCGGAACAGAACATCAGAAATTCTTTAAACGTAAATACAGCCTTTCTGACAGATCCAGATATTACTGGCCTGATGAATCGGTAAGTCAAGCTAAAGATAGATTGTTTAAAAATCTGAGAAAAAACCAGATTCCATTATCTTTGTTAAGCCAATTTATGCCTTATCAGTTTCATAAGGTATTGGATGGTAAACTGGCAAATGATCCGAAGGAAATCGTCTTTGATTATATCCGGATTATTGCCGGGATTTATTCCCGGGTCTGTGGGTTATCCAGGTGATAAGTTTCGGGAATGCCTGGCGTAAGTTGGCTGAACTTAAACCTAATACAGATGAGATTACAGGATAAGTATAAAGAACTCCGGAATACCTCCGCTGCACTTCTGGCAACCAATTTTTACAATTTTGAGACGCTGGAAGGAGTACTTCAGGCCGCAGTTCAGTCTAACAGCCCAATCATCCTGCAGCTTACCCGGAGCTCTATCGAATATATGGGTTTACCCATGGCCTTTCAAATGGCAAAAACTGCAATTAACTATCATGGAGTGAAGGCGTGGATACATTTGGATCATGGCGATTCCTACGATTTAGCCGCAAAATGCCTGGATGCAGGCTTTGATTCAATTATGATTGATGCAAGCGAAAAACCGTTCCGGGATAACATAAGTACCACCAAGAAGGTTGTTGCCTTAGCCAGTAAATATGATGCTTGTGTTGAGGCAGAACTTGGCTATGTGGCAAAACTTGGACAATCGACAGAAAAGGAGGGCTTTACAATGCCGGAAGAGGCCAGCCGGTTTGTAAATGAGACAGGGGTGGATGCCCTGGCTGTTGCCATTGGTACATCCCATGGATTTTATAAAAAGGAACCCCGGCTGGACCTTGAACGACTGGCCCGAATCCGGGAAGTTACCAATGCAGCCCTTGTATTACATGGGGGCAGTGGAGTACCACATACCACACTTACAAAAGCCATTGCAGCGGGTGTTTGTAAAATTAATCTGGCTACAGAAATCAAGAATATTTTCATGAAAACACTGAAAGCAAAATTAGAAAATGAAACTGAGATTGATTTAAGGAAAGTCTTCCCCATTGCCACTGAAGCTGTGACAATACTTGTTACAGAAAAGCTCAATGTGGTTAACAATAAATAAAAAAACAGATCATGGATCATTTCATCAAATTAGCCTTCTTGTTTTTACTGGCTTCATGTGCAACTCCAAAAACCGAGACCACAACAGCACTCTTCAATGAAGGCATCTATCTCATTCCTTATCCGCAGGAAATAACCCTTGATGGTGAGGATTTTCTGCTTGGTTCGGAACTCTCTATTGTGCTGGACAAGAGTGCAACAGAGAATGACAAATTCACAGCGGCAATACTGGCCGCACAGCTTAAGAAAGAGTGGGGAGTAAGCACTGTTATTGCCGATTCTCCTTTCGGCAAATCAATAATACTGACACACAAAGAGGTTTCTGAAAAAGTCACCAGCCTGCCGGAGAAGAAGTCCCTGCAGGGATACCAACTGAATGTGGAAGCTGACCAATTGATCATCAGAGCAAAAGGAGAAACCGGACTGTTTTACGGAACCCAGACACTGCTTCAAATCATTAAGAAAGGGAATGAGGGCGCATTTGTTCCCGGTATGGAGATCACCGACTGGCCGGATATTCCCGAGCGAGCCTGTCATTATGATACAAAGCACCACCAGGACAAGCGAGCCTATGTGGAGAGCTTTATCCGTGATCTTGCCAGGTATAAGATCAATATGCTGGTGTGGGAATGGGAGGACAAATTTGCCTATCCAAGCCATCCCGAGATTGGTGCCCCGGGCGCCTTCACCATGGAGGAGATGCAGGAGCTCACCAGGTATGCCAGGAAGTACCATGTGCAGCTGGTACCATTGGTGCAGGGGTTGGGCCATGTGAGTTATATATTAAAATGGCCCCAGTACAACCATCTTCGGGAGGTTCCTGCATCCAACTGGGAGTTTTGCCCACAGAAGGAGGGTACGTATGAATTACTGAATGACCTCTGGCAGGATGCAATTAAAGCTACTCCTGGCTCCAAATACATCCATATTGGTACAGATGAGTCCTACGAATTAGGCAAGGGTATTGAGTGTGGCTGCAAGGCTGAAATGGAAAAAGATGGCAAACATGCTTTGATGACCAGGTTTATCACACGCAGTGCCAAACCACTTATAAAAGAGGGTCGGACTGTTATGGCCTGGAGTGCTGAATATATCCCGGGGGAAGCTTTGAATCCACCTGTTGGAATGGCGGTCACTGACTGGAGTCGTGAACATTTCGAACATGCCAGTGAAATTAAAAAGGCAGGTTATGAATTATTTATTTACGATCCCAATCCGGGTGTAGAAACTCTGTTTCTGCCTTACTTTTACAGGTTAAGGGGAGAGGGCAATGATGAGAAAGAGGTTGATAACTGCCTTCTAAGATCCTATAATGAGGTTGCCACGGCTGCAATTTCAGGCGAATTCACAGGGATGATCAACACGTCATGGGATGATGCGGGTCTTCATAACCAGATGTGGATGATGAGTTTTATTAATTCTGCAGAGTGGTCATGGAGCGGAAGTAATCCTACACTGGAAGAGTTCTCCGATAAATTCTTTCTGAACTATTACGGAGAGCAATCCAGCGATATGAGAGAGTTATACCTATTGCTGAATAAGGCAGGATACTACTACTATAAATCATTTGAGCGGAGGGTATGGCACTACGGTGATATCGGCAAGACCCATCTTCCTGTCCTGCCCCGTGGCGATAACCTGGAATATGATGAATACTGGAACCGGGAGTATGCAGCAAAAATCGAGGAATCGCGTGAACAGATCAAACAGATGGAGCGTGCCAGTGAAATTATCCGGGCCAACCAGGAAGTCGGTGTTAAGAACAGTTATGACCTGGAACTGTTTACCACCATTGCAGATCTGGTAAGCCATACCTGTAATACCTACCTGTGCTTATCAGAGCTCGAAAGAGCCATTAAGCAAGCCCACAACCAGCGGTTCTTAAATCACCATGCAGCCTACAATGCTCTGGGAAATGCCATTGGCATTATTGAAACAAACCTTTTGGAGAGACAACAGGTATATGAGGAATTGGTAGCTGTATGGGAAAAAACAAGACTTCCCAAGGGATTCTCCACCGACGAAAAGGAATTTTTTCACCGGCAGGACCGTGCCCGGCACTTTGCTTTTCGCCGGGCAGATATGAGTTACCTTATTTATGACGAGGAGTTGCTGGGTCTGGAGGATTACAGGGAGAAACTGCTGGAATACATGGAATGGTATAAGAAAACCTATCTTCGGTAAAAAACCTGACTAAAATGAAAAGAAAAGATTATCTATCCCGCCGGATTTTCCTGAATAAACTAACTGCCAGTACCGTTGGAGTTGCAGTTACAGGCCTGACTGCTTCGGGAAGAAGTGGAAATAATCTATCTATTGGATCAAATAGCCACATTGAACCATGGAAACAAACATCGGACAGAAAAATCCGAATTGGTATTGTTGGAGGTGGATTTGGTGCAAGTTTCTTCTGGCATCAGCACCCCAATTGCATTGTAGAAGCTGTGAGTGACTTGCAGGAGGAGAGAAAGAACACATTGATGGAGGTGTATCAATGTGGTAAAAGTTATAATTCACTGGAGGAGCTTGTGAAGGATGATAAACTGGATGCAGTTGGCGTGTTTACTGATGCACCAAGTCATGGACGACATATTGTTGAGGTTTTGAAGCACGGGAAACATTGCATTACGGCTGTTCCAATGTCCATGACAATGGAAGATCTCTATTTAGTAAGAGAGTGGAAGGAAAAAACCGGGTTGAAGGTAATGATGGCTGAAACAAGCATGTATCATTCAGAACTGTACAACGCCAGGAGTATTTATGAGAAAGGAATGTTTGGAAAAATTGTCTATTCAGAAGGGGAATATTATCACCCGCATGTTGACACGGCCTGGGGGTATAATCAGTGGAGGAATGCGCTTCCTCCAATGCTTTATCCCACGCATGCCACAGCCTATTATGTGGGTGTTACGGGAAAACGATATACAAGTGTCTCATGCCTTGGTTTTCGAGGTGATGCCCCAAGGTATAGTAACAATAGTTATAACAATCCATTTTCCAATGAAACGGCACTGTTTGAGACAAGTGAAGGGGGGATGTCAAGGATAAATATTTTTTGGGGTGCGGAAGGAGCCCATGGAGAAACCGGACGCCTGTTCGGAGAGCTTGGAAGATTTGACAAGAATGTCTTGCATATAGGGAAAGGCATTCAGGCAAAATATGAAGGTATAGGTGACCGGAATGAAATCGAATATCCGGATAACCGTCCGGCTTTACCGGAAGGAATGAATCTGGGTGGCCATGGCGGATCACACGGGTATCTGACCAATGAATTTATTATGGCATTGATAGAGGATCGTGCACCTCTGATTGATGTGTATGAGGGAATTGCTATGACCGCACCCGGTATAATAGCCCATCAATCTGCGCTTAAAAACGGAGAGAGGCTGTTGATCCCTGATCTTGACAGAGAGTGAGTTATTCTTAGAAATCAATCTTATTCTCGCCTTCCTTCAACTCCATTTTGATATCTTCCCAGTGGAAGGTGCCAGTCAGCGTTGCTGGCAATAAAATCTCGCCCTCAAACCCGTTCTCTCCTTTTCTTTGGAGCGAAAGGTGTATGTTGCCCTTCGGATGCGGGAAATTCACCTCCATCGACTTTAGTTTTCCTGGATTGGGCTGGATCATTACCGTTTCAAATCCTGGAGATCCCGGGGTTATCCCGGCCACTGTATGCAGCAGGTCGAAACATGGGCTTGCGCTCCAGCCGTGGCATTCGGAGCGGGGATTGAGGTCCTTTTCTCCAAAGGTGGTCATGCCTTTGTCTAACATTCGATTCCAGGGACCCAGCATCTCCAGATATCTGTCTCCAAGTCCGGTTTTTTGAAGTGCCCGGAACAGGTAGAACTTGAAATACATGGTGGTTTGAATCAGCTGTTCTTCGACCAGGATTTTTTCCATCAGTTCCCCCTGCTTGTCTTCCGGGATTGTATTGGTTAGTATGGCCCAGATGTTGGTGTGCTGAGAGTAAATCTGTTTATCCGGGGTTTCGGCGATGAGTCCGGATGCTGAATTAAAACAATTCTTCCTGGTTGCCTGACGGATGGATGCATTCAGAAGTGAGTATTTTTCTGCCTTTGCGGTATCTCCAAAATATCCGAAAATGTCCGCAGCATTCTGAAGGGCGTATACCAATTGCAGAGCCACATTGGCCGAGTACCCGTTGTCAGCCCCCGGGGGGATCCCGTTGGCAAAACCCCGGGCCCAGTCAGTAAAATTCCACCATTCCAAACCTGTGATCATACCTGTGGAGTCGATTCTGTCTTCGAACCATCCAAGTACTGTATTGATACCAGGAAGGAACTGCCGGATAAATTCCGGGTCATCTCTGTACATCAGATAGTCATGCATCATTCCAATCCAGAGCAATGAGTATGTGGGGATTACCTGGACAATGTAGGACGGGTAACGGCTTTGTGTTAGTCCATTGGGAAGCCTGGAGTCGTCGAATTGCTGGATGGACTTTCGCATCAACCGGTCATCTCCTGATACGTAGATGGAGACCATGGCCTCAATTCTTGCGTCGCCAATGTAGTTAAGCTGTTCATAATAGGGATCAAAAAAATTCTCCCCGGATGAATTCTCGATGGTACGCCAGGCCGCATCCCAGATCTTGTTCAGCTGAGGGTCAGCACTTTCAAATGAGGCTTTTTCATCGAAAGGATAGGTGGTGTTCACATTGTAGTAGTCATTGATTACAAGCGCTTCATCCCGGGTTTCAATATCAAGCTGAACATACCTGAAGGTTTTTAGCGACAAAGGCTTGTATTTGCGCATATTCCCGCCGTCGGCCGTGATCCGGTCATAATATCCCATGATCTCCTTCCCATCAATGATGTTCCTGTTCCCTTTCCTGTCGCCCGGATCAAGATGATCAGCTGTGGACCTGGCAAGATCGCTCCCATCAAGGAACAGGGCCTCGGCATAAGTAATTTTTATTTGAGCTTCGTTCCCTTTGCTTATAATCAGCTCAGGGTATCCGATGGTATGGATCCTGTTATCGAGTAAAATTGTTGCAGTTGTACGGGCTGGAATAGTGGCGGTCACAGCATCCCTGATAAAGGGCTGAATGGTATCCAGGTTTGTGAGCCGAACGATCTTTGAGAAACGTTCAGGTACCTCTTTCAGCATAGGGATTTGCCGGGGGACCAGGAACCAGGTACTTCCGTAGAGGAAGCCTCGTCCAACGGCAAACTCTACTGTTCCGGGTTTTGGGTCCAACCATTTTGAATCATCGAAATCCATCGAGTTCCATTCCCAGGGATAGCTGGCCGCATCGATGGATTCACCGGGACCTGCACAATAGTATGCTCCCAAAGAGTCGCTGGTGAAAGGAATTTGGCTGTAAGCGTTGTTCTTTATCACTTTCCAGCCACCGCTGCCTGTATTAATATCCTGGCTGATGCCTGTGGATTCATGGGCCTGAATAATAAATGCAGTCTGAAAAGTTTGCTGAGCTGCACGCCGGTATTCTCCGAAATTAAAAACTTCAGCGGCAATTACATTTTCTCCTTTGTTCAGGTAGCTGGCGATATCAATGGTTTCATAGCGATAGTGATTAATATCTCCAATGGCTGGCCCAAAGGCAACATATTGACCATTTACATAGAGCCTGTATCGGTTATCTGCAGAGACATGAATTATGAATTCGGACGGAGGGTTCTCCAGCCCAAAACTGTTCCTGAACAAAAATACCCCATAGTCCAGTGTGGATTCAGACGGATGGGTAATCCATTGAGCAGTCCAGCTATGCTTAAGTGAAGCAAAGGATTTCCCTTCCTGGTTAATTACCGCTTTCGACTCCTGCGCAAAAGCGCTATTCATCATTATCAGGAGGAATAAAGAGGTGATCAATGTCCCTTTCATTGCAATAGTTTATTTAGAAAGAATTGAAATTAAAATGAATCGCAAAAGTTAGTATTAATTCACGATTTATTGTGGATAACTTAACACCGATTTAAGGTCGGGTGAATTTGATACCCTTTACTTTGTAAGCTGATTTTAGTGACCCATAGATATGCTTAAGATTGCGAAAGAAGACAACCAGTTCAGAGTAGAACTGTTTCAGGTAAACAAGCTGAACACCCTCTTTTCGGGATTGGTAAAACAACAACTTCAGGAGCTCGTTGAAGAGCCTGGAACAAATGTGGTATTTGACCTGGAAGGCATCAGGTTTATCGATACCGCTGGATTTAAAGTATTACAGGAAATTACAGCCCATGCCAACCAGTATGGGAGTGAATTCAAACTTTGCAATGTCTCCGATGATGTGAAGGAGCTGATAATGCTTCTGCAACTGGAGGGGCAATTAATTTTCTGCGCCTGCCAGAATACTGAAGAGAAGATCCTTCTGGTTCTTGATTGAGTGGTCCGTCAAACGGGTTGTCTTCAGGCTCCAACTGGTCTCCCGATCAGGGTGGCGGAGGTACAGTTATCGACTCTAACGTTCACATAATCACCCGGTTTCAATTCTCCTTTAGGAAAAACCACCACCTTATTTTGAGAGGTTCGGCCAAAAAGTTCATCCTTGGATTTTTTTGAGGTTCCCTCCACCAGCACCTCATAGGTATGTCCCACATCACGTTGTTTGCTTTCAAGAGAAAGCTTCATTTGCAGCTCAATGATCTCATTCAACCGGCGGGTTTTGGTCTCTTCGCTCACATCGTTGCTGTACCTGAGTGCAGCAAATGTGTCGGGACGTTCGCTGTATTTAAACATATAGGAAAAATCGTATCCCGCCCACTCCATAAGGCTAAGGGTCTCTTCGTGTTCCTCCTCTGTTTCACCACAAAATCCTGCAATGATATCTGTGGAAATTGAGGCTCCGGGAAGCTGTTTTTTAATAGACTCGATCCTGTTCATATAGTGCTCGCGGGTGTATTTACGCTTCATCCTTTTAAGTACAGAAGTGCTGCCCGATTGCACCGGAAGATGTATGGACCTGCAAATGTTGGGATGAGTGGCCATTGTCTTTAACAGGCTATCTGACATGTCTTTTGGATGAGATGTGGCGAATCTGACCCTAAGGTCCGGATCGATTTTAGCCACCCTCTCTAATAAATTCTCAAAGTTTAGTTCCCCGTTCTGTTCCCACCGGTACGAATTAACGTTCTGCCCCAGCAGGGTAACTTCACGGTACCCTTTTTGATAAAGTTCGGTGGTTTCCCTTATTATGGTTTCAGGATCACGGCTCCGCTCACGGCCTCTTGTACCGGGGACCACACAATAGGCGCAAAAATTGTTGCAACCCCTCATGATGGAGACAAAGGAGGTCACATGATTCCGGTCCATTCTAACCGGACGGATATCACCGTAGGTTTCTTCCAGCGATAAAATGGTATTAATGCCTTTCTGCCCACCCTCAACCTCTTGCAGGAGGGATGGAAGTTCACGATAGGCATCGGGGCCAACAACCAGGTCCACCAGCTGTTCCTCCTCAAGCAATTTCTCCTTAAGCCTTTCAGCCATACACCCGATAATCCCTACCGAGACCTCTCTGTTTCTTTTCTTCAGGCTCTTGAACTCATTGAGCCGGGAGCGGACACGCTGTTCGGCATTGTCCCTTATGGAACAGGTATTCACCAGCACCAGGTCTGCTTCATCCATATCTTCAGTCAGTTGATAATTATTTTGCTGAAGAATGGCGACTACTATCTCGCTGTCAACCACATTCATCTGACAGCCATAGGTTTCAATATATAATTTCCTGAATTCCATGGGAGGCAAAGGTAGAAAAAAGACCATTCACCGACAATTGGTGTACGTTTGCCGATTTGTTGTTTTATAGAGAGGGCCACCTCCTTATCATTGTAATAGAAAAAATGGACGAAATATTTACAAATTTAAAACTATGAAAATGGGAGCAGGTTTATTTTGGGGCGCATTCTTGCTGATTCTTGGTATCGCACTAATAATTAAAGTGGTTTTCAATGTGGATTTCCCTGTGTTTAAGGTTGTGGTGGGAATATTTCTCGTTCTCCTGGGTATCAAGGTGCTTTTCGGGAGATTTTTGATCCCTTCCCATCATTTTGAACCCGAGGATACCATATTTACTGAAAGGGTCTATGACAACCCTGAAGCGGGAAAAGAGTACACCGTACTTTTTGCAAAGGGAGTTTATGACTTCACCAATGTAGATTTGAGTAAAGGCAACTATCATGTAAAGGTGAGTACTGTTTTCGGAGGGACACAGATCATTATTCCGCGCGACAAACCAGTCCGTATCAAGGCGGATGCTGTGTTTGCCGGAGCTGAACTGCCCGATGGAAATACGGCCGTTTTCGGTACAACCGTTTATGAAAGCGACTCCTGGTCAGCCGATTCGGCATCCATCGACATCAAGATTGATGTGGTTTTTGGAGGTGTTCAGGTGATCAGGCGTTAAAGACTTTTAAGAAACCCCGCATTTTGCTAATTTTGCAGTAAATATTGCAAAAGAACTATGTCAGGACACAGCAAATGGTCGACCATCAAGCGCAAGAAAGGCGCCAATGATGCAAAAAGGGGAAAACTCTTTACTAAAATCATTAAGGAAATTACAGTTGCGGCCTCTGAAGGGGGCAGCGATACCGAAACCAATCCGCGCCTTCGGGCGGCAGTTCAAAACGCCAAAGGAATGAATATGCCCAAGGATACCATCCAGCGGGCTATAAGTAAGGCCGACCGGGATAATTCCTCTTTTTTAGAACTCACCTTTGAAGGAATGCTCCCACATGGAGTAGGTGTATTTGTGGATAGTCTCACAGACAACCGGAACAGGACAGTCAGTAATGTACGGGCCATATTCAACAAGCGGGGTGGAAACCTGGGAACCAATGGATCGCTAAGCTTTATGTTTGATCGCAAGGGAGTGATCAGCCTTTCCCAGGGAGACCTGGACCCTGAGGAGTTTGAGTTGGAACTCATCGATGCAGGCGTGGAAGAGATTGAACTGGAGGAGGGAACCTTTATGATTACCACACCCATGGAAGACTTTCACAATGTGCAGCTAAAGTTACAGGAGATGGGCCTTGAGCCTGAGAGTGCTGAACTTCAGAGAATACCTAATGATGCATTGGACCTAACCACCGAGCAGGCGATTCAGATTATGAAAATTGTAGAGGAGTTTGAAGATGATGATGACGTGCAGGCTGTATCACACAATCTGAATGTTACAGATGAGGTCTCCGAGGCATTGGAATAACAGCATTCTTAAGGATTTACATCCCTTTGTTTATTAATTTTACACAGAATACCATAAGCCCAAGCATAATACCTGCCATAGCGGCTGTTTTGAGGATGTGTTCGGGATTATACCAGTTGAAGAATATTAATGCGGGTCCCGAAATCATCAGGAAGATAGTCGAAACCATCGGGAACTTCGGGATCTTGAACTTGGTCATACTCAGACCAAAAGCAAAAAGAGCAGCACAAGTGCCCCCAATACTGGTATAGAACTTCTCTTCTTTAAAGTGCTGAAGTATACCGATCCTCATCAGTTCATTGGTTTGTTCTATTCCATCCACCAGGTCCTGAGCCAGAATCAGGTTCAATTCCAGGCCAACCAGTCCCATCATAAGTGCCCCGCCTGCTGCACCAAGCATAAAGAGGCCGTTTATATAGTGAAGAAACTTAAGCTTCCTGTGAAAAACCACCAGGTAACAAGGAATTGAAATAACTGTAATCAAGGAAGTTGTGAGCCACGCCCATGCGCTGATCTTTTGATTTAGGGAGTGATCGGACAGGTAGGAGAGGTCATCCAAAAGGGTGGAATATGGACTTCCTATATCAAAATTCAGGAGCATGGCAATTACAAAACTAAAGCCTACGAGGATGATAATCAGCCCCGTAATCACCTCCATGCGCCTGCGTTTGCTCCGCTGTTCCTTCTGCATAAAGTGAAAGTAATCAATTTATCATTTCAATGGCAGAGAGAAGGCAATTTTGATTAATTTTGCCACAAAATTTCCAGATGACAAGATTTTCTTTCTCTATCCTTTGTATGATGCTCTTTCCCCTGATTGTATTTGGACAATCACGGCAGGATTCTGGTTCGCAGGGAGATATTCTTCAGGTTTTGACTAATGATGAAGAGGACACTAAGGTATATATTGAGGTGGACAGTCTGCTTGTAGCAAACTATTATAAACTGATTACCCAGAACAGCAAAATAATCGGAATTCCAGGATACCGCATTAGAATCTTCTCTGAAAGTGGATTGGGAGCCAAAGAGGCACAGCAGCAGATGAGGGCCAGATTCCTCTCTGACTTTCCAGGCATAGATGCTTATTATAAATATGATGAACCCTATTTTAAGGTCTATGTGGGCGATTGCAGGACTAAAAGTGAGGTGCTTAAATTGTATGACGAGATTAAGAAGAAATTTCCGAACCCCATAATCGTACCTGATTATATTAACGAAACCAGTGCTGATTAGCAGATCTGACTTATGACCGATGAAGTAAAACACAAATGTGGTATAGCGCTGATCAGGCTGCTTAAGCCGCTGGAACATTATCAGTTATCTTATGGAACGTGGAGGTATGGGCTTGAAAAGCTCTACCTGTTAATGGAGAAGCAACACAACAGGGGCCAGGACGGAGCAGGAGTGGTGAGTTTAAAAATGGACACCCCCCCTGGAAAAAAGTATTTCAACCGGCAGCGGGAATCCGGGGACACTGCCATCAATGAGATATTTAGAAGGGTTTACAGCAAGTATGAAGAGGCTGAAAAAATCAATGCCAGTGCCTTTAATGATGCCAGCTGGGCAAAGGCGAACCTGCCATTTGTTGCAGAGGCCTACCTGGGTCACCTTCGGTATGGTACATTTGGATCCAACAACATCGCCAATCTGCATCCGGTAATGAGACAAAATAACTGGAGGACCAGGAGCCTGGTGATGGCCGGTAATTTTAACCTCACCAATGTGGATGAGTTATTTGATATATTGGTAGAGTTGGGGCAGTATCCCAAAGAATATTCCGATACAGTAACCATGCTGGAAAAAGTGGGTCATTTCCTCGACAACGAAAACCAGCGGTTATTTGACAAATTCAAAACCCAGGGGTATTCCAATGTTGATATTACTAATAAGATAGGTAGAAGCCTGGATATCACAAAAGTCCTTGAAGGAGCCAACAAACGTTGGGACGGTGGGTACGCCGTAGCGGGGATGATGGGTCACGGAGACGTTTTTGCCATGCGCGATCCCTGGGGGATCAGACCTGCATTTTATTATCACGATGAAGAGGTGGTAATTGTTACCTCAGAACGTCCGGCCATTCAGACTGCCATGCATGTGGACTTTGAGGAGGTCAAAGAGTTACCCCCTGGCCATGCACTGGTGGTGAAAAAGAGTGGCGAATTATCCATCCAACGAATACGTGAACCGGAGGAAAAAAAATCCTGTTCATTTGAAAGAATATATTTCTCAAGAGGAAGCGACAGGGAGATATACAGGGAACGAAAGAAACTGGGTGAGTTGCTGGTCCCCGAAATTCTTAAGGCCATCGATTATGAGGTAGAGGATACGGTCTTCTCCTTTATTCCCAATACGGCCGAATCGGCTTTTTATGGCATGGTAAAAGGGGTGGAGGAATACATGGTCCAGAAGAAATGGGAAGAACTTAAAGCATTTAATGGAAGCTGCGATCAGGATGAGGTGCTTAAGATAATGACCCAACGTGCCAGGATCGAGAAGGTAGCCATAAAAGATATGAAGCTACGTACCTTTATTTCACAAGATAAGGGGCGAAAAGACATGGTGAGCCATGTATATGACATTACCTATGGGACCATTCGGCCCGGAGTGGACAATCTGGTTATAATCGATGACAGCATTGTAAGGGGGACCACGCTTAAACAGAGTATCATCAAGATACTCGACAGGCTGGGGCCCAAACGGATCGTAGTGGTCTCATCCTCTCCACAGATCAGGTACCCCGATTGCTATGGAATTGATATGGCGAAATTGAGTGATTTTACCGCTTTCCAGGCTGCCATTGAGCTTCTTAAGGAGAATGAAATGGAGCATGTGATTAACGAGGTGTATAAGAAGTGCAACATGCAGAAGGATCTTCCCAAGGAGGAGTATGTAAACTATGTAACCGATATCTATAAGCCTTTTACGCCTGAACAGATCAGTGAAAAGATTTCAGAGATGCTTACCGATAAAAGCGTGAAGGCCGAAGTGAAGATTGTCTACCAGGGAATTGAGAACCTTCATAAAGCCGTGCCGGATGATCTGGGCGATTGGTATTTCACTGGCGACTATCCAACACCGGGAGGAAATAAGGTGGTAAGTACATCATTCCTGAACTATATCCATGGGATTCATACACGTGCGTATTAAATCCAACGGATCAGCAGGAGCGATCAGCTTCGTCTGTAAAATTTGAACCTTTTGAACAGTTTCTGAATTTTCAAATCCCTTCTTCGGATGCTTTTGATCTTCTGCAACTGTTTTGGGACGTAGTTCAATACATGACGCTCTGCCTTTGCTTTGTAGAGGTCATCTACAGTGATCATAATTCCCGTCTCCTCCACATCCCCAAAAGTCTTATTTAACACAGTACCAAAGGTTTTCATGGAGGGCGACAGGTTCATATATGCATTGATCAGTGGCGGGATATTTTCTCCGCATGCCCTTACCTCTCTGGATAGAATCTTATAATCCTCCTCATAATTCCGACCTGTCAGAATGGCCGTAAGTTTTGCCCTGTCGGTTGCCATCTTTAGAGGCTCTTTGGGTACGACGAGCTCCTCTCTGTCGGGGAAGTGCTTATTCAGGAAGAAGAGGATCAGGTCTCTGGCCATCTGGTGGTAATGAAGGTACATGGTTACTTTTCCAAACATGTATTTTTTGTTGGGGTAGTCCAGAACAAGTGATCCGAGTCCGTCCCAGAGGTTATCAAGTGCATAGATCCCTTTTCTCCTGAGTGTAGTTGATTGGTATTTTGGCTGAACAAATGAACGCCCCAGCTCGATCATATGTGGCAGGTAATCACTGATAAAAACATCAGAAAAGGTAAATAGCTTGGCAGTGGCAAGGCGTATTTGCCCATCTCTGTAGCATTTATTGGATTCACAAATATGGAACCGGTAGCCACCCAGAATGGTCTGTTCATCGGGGTCCCAAACAACTAATTGCTGGTAGGAGTCTTCCCCTGTGTCATATTCATCCAGGTCACACTCCAATCCGGTGCCACCTCCGGCATTGCGGAATGAAAGCTCCCTCAATCGACCAATTTCACGCAGGGTGTTGGGCGCATTCTCCGCATTAACGATGAATATCTTATTTCCTGCCTTGTTTGTTTTACGGATAAATGTTTCGGCTGTTAACTCAGCCATTAGGGCTTCAAGGGGGACAGGTGGTATGATATCTTTCATGGGCATGGCTGACAGATTTATTTGTGGATGAAACTGAATGAGAGGGTGTTATTCTCTGCAAGCGAATAGGTATAGGCCTGTAAATGTGCGGCCCACTCTTTTAGATCGAATCGCGAGTCAAATGTCTTGTAGGGGATCGGCTTACCAAATGTAATTACAAAATGCTTATTGCGGTGTTTGTAGGATTCATTGGGCAGGAAAAACATTTCAATATTTGTTTTGATACCCAGTAATCTTCTCACATTGGCCAGGTTGTAAAAGAAGTTGGAACATCTGCCGGTTACATGTATGGGAACCACATCCCGCTTGGTTTGTTTGGATTTGGTGATAATGCTTTTTTGCCATTCGGGATCTCTGATTACTCCTTTTCTGCGACGGGATACCAGGCCGGCGGGGAAGGTCATTACCTGTTCATCTGACTCAAAAATAGTGTTGATCCGCCTCACATTCTCTTTGGCTTGTGCTCCATGTTTATTGATGGGTATAAACATCCCCTCCATGTTATCCACCTTGGTAAGTAAATCATTTACAAGCACTTTAAGGTGAGGGTAGGTTTTTGAAAGCTCACTGATAATCAGCATGCCGTCAAATCCTCCCAGGGGGTGATTGGCCACGAAAATGTATCGTCCTCCCTGGGGCAGGTTCTCCCTTCCTTTCACATCCAGGGTAACATTCAAAGCCTCAATGGAGGCCCGGGCAAAATCCACATTTTTCTTATAACCATGATGATAGAGGATGGGATCGTTCATAAAATCAATCCTCAGGATCCGGGAGAGGAACCGGTAAACGAAACCAGGGATCCAACGTGCCAGAGACGGACTCTTATCCATGAATAAGTCTCTGATATTGATGGGTTTAAAGTTTTTTTTATGGGTGGCTTCATCCATGAGTGTCTAATTCTGAAGATTCATTAAGCATGAACAAATACAAAAGTATTAAAAAAAAACAGGCGAACACTATGGGTATCAGGATTCCCGTGGGTTGCACAAAAGTTATTAACAAAGTGGGAAAAAGTGGGGTGAAATGGTACAAAGTGGTGAAAAAGTTCTATTTTTACGAGCAAACCCGCAAAATCGTTATGACAACATTCATAGGAGACTATACTGTAAAGCTTGATTCAAAGGGACGACTCTCCTTTCCAGCTGCTTTAAAAAGGCAGAGCAAGGAGGCTGTGCAGGATGGTTTTGTATTGAAGCGGGATGTGTTTGAAAACTGTCTCATTTTGTACCCCATGGAAGAGTGGGACAGGCAAAACAGGATGATCAAGGCCAGAACCAATCCTTACAACAAGGAGCATGCTCGATTTTTAAGGATGTTTTTTTCGGGTACTGCAGAGGTCTCTCTTGATGCAAACAACAGGATGTTAATTCCCAAGCGATTGCTCGATTATGCGAAGATTGAGAATGAGGTTGTGCTGGCAGGGCAGTCAGGGAAAATTGAAATATGGTCCTCTGACCGGTATGGCAGCGTAAGCGAGACAGATGACGATTTTGCTGCAATGGCTGAAAAAATATTAGGGGGGTCTTTTGATGAACCAGATATATAATGGGCTACCATAAGCCAGTATTATTGCATGAAAGCGTAAACGGACTAGATATAAAACCAAAGGGCTGTTATGTGGATTTGACCTTTGGAGGGGGGGGGCACTCTCTCGAAGTTCTAAAAAAGTTGGGAAAAAATGGAAGGCTAATAGCTTTTGACCAGGATCAGGATGCCGAAGCCAACGTTCCGGATGATAAGCGGATTATCTTTGTCGGCGCTAACTTCAGATATTTAAAAAATTACCTGAGATACTATTCCATCGACAGTGTGGATGGAATACTTGCCGATCTGGGTATCTCTTCACACCAAATCGACCGTCCGGAAAGGGGTTTTTCATTCAAATCAGATGCATTGCTTGATATGCGCATGGATATGCGCAGCGAGAAGTCGGCTATGCTGGTATTGAATAGTTACACCTATGAAGAGCTGGTAAGGATTTTCAGGAGCTATGGGGAGTTGAAAAATGCATCGGCACTGGCCAATGCCATTATCCGGAGAAGAGAGGAAGCAAAGCTGGAGACCACAGTCGACCTTGAGAATGCATTGTTGAGATTTATCCCCAAAGGTCAGCCCAGCAAATTCCTGGCGCGGGTTTACCAGGCTTTGCGAATTGAAGTGAACCGTGAGATGGAGGCACTGCAGGAGTTGTTGATCCAGACAACAGACTGTCTGAAGAATGGGGGGAGACTGGTGGTAATCACCTATCACTCCATTGAGGACCGGATGGTGAAAAATTACATGCGATCGGGGAACCTGGAAGGAGATATTCAGAAAGATTTTTATGGAAATGTTCAGTCACCCTGGAAGCTGATAAACAGAAATGTGATTACCCCGCCACCCGAAGAGATAGAATTGAATAACAGAGCCAGGAGTGCCAAATTAAGGATAGCAGAACGTATGTAGTGATGGCAAGAGAGAAGAAAAATATAGAATTCGATCCCTCCATTGAGGAGAAGGAGAAGAGTTTGTCATTTCGCGACCTGCTGGACGGAAACGTGCTGACCCGGAAATCGGTGCTTAAACAGTCCCGGTTTATCCTTCTGCTGGTGTTGATTGCATTTTTCTCCATTGCAAACCGTAATCACGCTGAGAAGACGGTGATTCAGCTAAACAGGTTGCAGAGCGATGTAAAGGAGATGCGGGCCAAATCCATATCCATCTCCGCCGACCTGGTAAGAATCAGCAGGCAGTCGGAGGTAGTTCGACTGGTAAACCGGTATAACCTTGGACTTGAGGAGAACCTGGAGCCCCCTAATCAATTGATTTATAACGAAGAGTAGCATGTCTCTTAAACGCGACATATTGATACGCTCCTCCCTGGTTTACCTGGGCATACTTCTTATGGGATTGCTTATTGTGGGGAAGGCCCTTCACCTTCAGGTATTTGAACAGGATAAATGGGGCATGGAGGAGAATAGCACCATTCGGCACAAGGTGATTGAGCCCAACCGTGGGAATATCTACTCTTCAGACGGTCGTCTTCTGGCGGTATCGGTTCCATATTATGAGATTCGCATGGATTTTCTATCCGAGTCCTTTACCCGCGAAATTTTTGATTCGGGTGTGGATGAACTTTCAAAAGCACTGTCAAATCTATTCCAGGACAGACACTGGTCCACCTACAAAAGAGATCTGGTGAGGGCCAGGGAAAACGGGAATCGTTACTTCCTGGTAAAGCGAAATGTGACCTACACGCAGCTTCAGATGGTGAAGCAATTTCCCATCTATAAACTGGGGAAGTATAAGGCCGGAGTCATCTATGTTCAACAGAATAAGCGGGTCAGGCCCTATGGAATGCTTGCTGCTCGAACAGTGGGCTACACCATGAGTGGAAACCTGAATTCCGTGGTCGGAATTGAGGGGGCTTATGATAAAGAGTTAAAGGGAGTTGAGGGATACAGGCTCATGCGGAAGATCCGGGGTGATGTTTGGATGCCCATCAACGATGCCAATGAAATAGAACCTAACGATGGTTACGATGTGGTCACAACCATCGATGTGGATTTGCAGGATGTGGCTGAAAACGCACTACATAACCAACTCTTAAGGCATGGTGCCGATCATGGAACCGTGGTAGTGATGGAGGTAGAGAGTGGAAAGGTAAGGGCCATCGCCAACCTGGCCATGAATGAGGAGGGAGAATATGCGGAGGAATACAATTTTGCCATAGGTGAAAGTACCGAACCAGGCTCCACCTTTAAGCTGGCCTCAATGATCGCTTTGCTTGAGGATGGTCATGTTCAACCGGAGGATATTGTGGATGTGGGTGATGGAAAGATCTACTATTATGGTCAGAAGATGGAGGACAGTGGAGGCAAGGGGATGGGTGAGATCACTGTGCAACGTGCCTTTGAAGCTTCATCCAATGTGGGAATCTCCAAGATTGTCAATGAGAGTTATAAGGAGAAACCCGAACAGTTTGTGAACCGGCTCTATGAAATGGGATTAAACCGGAAACTTGGTATTAAAATCAAGGGAGAGGGTGATCCCGATATTAAATATACCGATAGCGAGCTCTGGTCTGGAGTTTCATTGCCATGGATGGCCATCGGTTACGAAGTAAGAATGACTCCCCTGCAAATACTTGCGTTCTACAATGCTGTTGCCAACGATGGAAAAATGGTAAAACCCATTTTTGTTGAGGAGACACGTGCCCATGGGAAAGTTGTTGAGCATTTTGACACTGAGGTATTAAATAATCACATCTGCTCCCGTGAGACCCTGGCTGAGATAAGGAGCATGCTGGAAGGTGTGGTGGAGAGCGGTACTGCCAAGAACCTGGCCAACAGTAACTACAAAATTGCCGGAAAAACAGGGACAGCCCAGTTGGCTCTGAATAAGGAGGGATATACAGAAGCGCTCTATATGGCCTCTTTTGTTGGATACTTCCCAGCCGACAATCCTAAGTACTCCTGTATCGTAGTCGTGAATGCCAATTCGAAACAGATTTACTATGGGAACCTGGTGGCCGGGCCAATTTTCAGAGAAATTACCGACCGAATTTACGTCCGTGAATTTGAGATGCACGATAGCCCGGTTATACTCACCAATGAGCAGGTGCTGGCCCCCTATTCCAAGAGCGGCAGTAGTGAAGCCCTTGAAGCTGCTTTCAATTACCTGGCACTCCCTCTGGTTAAGGAGGAGCAGAGCAGCAAGTGGGTGTCTACGAAAAGCACCCCCATGGGAGTGGCCCTCTCTTCCAGGGCCATCTCTTTTGAGCTGGTTCCCAATGTGGTAGATATGGGATTAAAGGATGCCCTTTTTCTGTTGGAGAGCAAGGGATTGAAGGTTTTGGTAGATGGAAGAGGAACAATAAGAGATCAATCGATCACGCCTGGAAGTCAGGTGCAAAAAGGCACTTCCATAAGATTGAACATGAGCATAAAGGAAGGATAATTGAAGCTTAAAAGGATCATAGAAGGATTGGAGATTACCGGTTTATACGGTGATGAAAACCTGGATATTGCCCGGATCACTTTCGACTCCAGGGATGTTCGTGAGGGTGATCTTTTTGTGGCCATCAGGGGCACAAAGGCAGATGGTCACCGGTTTATTGAAAAGGCCATCTTATCGGGTGCGGTGGCGGTGGTTTCTCAGGAGAAACCGACCCCTGAGGAGCACTCAGTAAGCAGGATATATGTTTCAGATTCACGCAGGGCACTTGCATTGATGGCCTCCACCTTTTACGGCCATCCCTCCAGGGAACTGCAACTGGTTGGGATTACCGGCACCAATGGAAAAACAACCATAGCCACTCTGCTCCACGAGATCCAAATGCTCATGGGATTCAAAGCGGGTTTGCTCTCCACCATACAGGTACTGATGGGGAAAGAGTCACTTCCTGCCACACATACCACCCCCGATCCCATTCAGATAAACGATTATTTGAGAAGGATGGTCGATGCCGGTTGTGAGTATTGCTTTATGGAGGTCTCTTCACATGCCATAGACCAGGATCGCACAGAAGGACTTGAATTCAACGGGGGCGTATTCACTAACCTGACCCGTGATCACCTCGATTATCATAAAGATTTTAAAGCCTATCTGGAAGCAAAGAAGCGGTTTTTTGATCACCTGCCCACTAATGCTTTTGCTCTGGTGAACTGCGACGATAAGAATGGAAAGGTGATGCTCCAAAACTGCCATGCAGAACCTCACCTCTATGGACTCAGATCGCTTTGTGAGTTCAGGGGAAAGCTCGTAGAAATGCACCTGGAAGGATCGTCGATGGTCATTGATGGTAATGAGGTCTGGATCAAGTTGCCGGGACGATTCAACGCTGCAAACCTGCTCTGCGTATATGCTGTTTCCAAACTACTGGGGCACCACTCAGATGATATCCTCAGGGTAATGAGTCAGGTAAGTCCGGTCCCTGGCAGGTTTGAAGCATTTCATTCTGAAAAGGGAATCACCGGGATTGTCGATTATGCACATACGCCCGATGCCCTTAAGAATGTACTTGATACCATAGAGGAGGTCAATGTATCTGGAGGTGAAATTATCACGGTTGTGGGAGCTGGAGGAAACAGGGACAGGGGGAAACGGCCCCAGATGGCCCGTATAGGAGCAGAGGCAAGCCATAAACTGATACTTACTTCGGATAATCCCAGGGATGAGGATCCGGAGTCCATACTGGACGATATGATGGAGGGGATTCCGGCTGGCCTCAAAGAGAGAACCATGCGCATTGCAAGCCGGGAGGAGGCCATCCGCACAGCCTGTATTATTGCTAAGAAGAAAGATATCATCCTTGTGGCAGGAAAGGGCCATGAGAAAACGCAGGAAATTGCTGGGAAGAAAGTGGCTTTCGATGATATGAGTTTACTGAAACAGTCGCTAAAAGGTGCATAAATGATATATCATCTCTTTACATATCTGAATCAGTTTGATTTTCCGGGAGCCGGGATGTTTCAGTACCTCTCTTCCCGGGCGGCCTTCGCTGTGATCACCTCCCTGGTAATCTCTATGATCTTTGGCAAGCAGATCATAGAGATGCTACGCCGCAAGCAGATTGGGGAATCCATACGGGACCTGGGACTGGAAGGACAGTCTCAGAAGCAGGGAACACCCACCATGGGTGGAGTAATTATACTGGCCTCAATCGTCATACCTGTACTGTTATTCGCCAACTTATCCAACATATACATTATCCTCATGCTGGTGGCCACTGTATGGCTTGGATTTATTGGATTTGTGGATGACTACATCAAAGTGTTCAGGAAGAATAAAGAGGGCTTAAGAGGGAAGTTTAAGATATTCGGACAAATTGGGCTGGGACTCATTGTGGGACTCACACTCTACCTGAGTGAAGATGTGAAGATACGAGAACGCATCTCCATCACCGAGGAGAATTTTCAGGAATACAGGACCGAAGAGATGCAGGTGGATGATGGAGGGAACCTCTATGTGATGCAGGAACACAAGCGACCTCTCACCACCATCCCCTTTGTAAAGAACAATGAGTTTGATTACTCCTGGTTGGTATGGTTTTCGGGCAAGTACGCCGATCACCTGGTGTGGATCATCTTTGTACTGGCTGTAATTTTCATAGTGACCGCTGTGTCCAATGGGGCTAACCTTACCGACGGACTGGATGGTTTGGCCACCGGTACTGCGGCAATCATAGGTGTTACACTGGGCATACTGGCCTGGCTTTCGGGCAACGCTATCTTCTCTAACTATCTAAATATTATGCATATACCCTATGCGGGTGAGCTTGTTGTATTTGCGGGCGCATTCACCGGGGCCACCATTGGGTTCTTATGGTATAATTCATACCCGGCCCAGGTCTTTATGGGAGATACCGGCAGCCTTGCCCTGGGTGGGATCATAGCGGTGTTTGCTGTGATCATCAGAAAGGAACTGTTGATTCCCATTCTGTGTGGCATCTACCTGCTGGAAAGCGTTTCGGTCATCCTCCAGGTAAGCAATTTTAAACGAACCAAAAGAAAATACGGAGAGGGCAGGAGGATATTCCTGATGTCTCCCATTCACCACCACTACCAGAAAAAAGGATTCCCTGAACCAAAAATCGTAACCAGGTTCTGGATTGTGGGAATTATGCTGGCGGTGATAACCATTGTAACCTTGAAGATCAGATAATTGTAATTAAACGAACC
>JAOZUK010000478.1 GCA_029938715.1 Bacteroidales bacterium
AGATGAAGGAATTCTATTAAAACAACAACTTGAGGAGATTACCGGTCTGCTCTTTTCGACCCAGAACTGAAAAAATAAAAGCAAATCCTCATGGAAACAATAGAATTTAAAGCCAGATTAATTCTGACACTCTTGTTGGTGTCCATCATGTCAGTGACCCGGGCACTTCCTGAAGAAACCGAATACTTAGGAACTATTGCCCGTGAGGGCTATTTCGACGATGGTGCGTGGGGTCCTTTCCCTATCGGATTTGATTTCGATTTTTTTGGTAATACCTATAACGATTTCTATGTCACCTCCAATGGTTTGGTGATGTTTGGGTCGGGCTCTAACCGATACATAAACAGAAACATTCCCAACACCGCAACTCCAAATAATTACATCGCTCCTTTCTGGGATGATATTGTTATTCATAGCAGCGGGGATATTATGTATCAGACCATTGGGACCGCACCAAATCGCAAACTGGTGGTTCAGTTCACCAACATGTCCTTCTGGAACTCACCAGTTCTTTTAGGGACATTCCAGGTGATCCTATACGAAGGATCCAATAACATTCAGACCCAGTACAGAAGCATTGTGGACCTGACCTCAGCCAGGGCCAGTGGAAATTCGGCAACAGTAGGCCTGGAAAATAACGATGGCTCTGCGGGAGTATTGTGCTCCTATAATACTGAAGGCTATATTTATAGTGAAAAGGCCATCCTTTTTACCCCTGGTGCAGGCACCTATACATTTGATGATAACGCAGTTTATGAGGGTGTTTTATTGCAGGGTGTAATTCCAAGAGCCAGCACACCCAGTCTGATCAGTCCGTCCAATAACAGCACCATTGGCGACAATGTGATCTTTCAGTGGGAGGCAGCTGCCAATGCCTCCAGCTATTTTGTGGTTATCTCTCAGAACTCTGATCTGAGCAGTCCCATTCATACTTCCGCCGATCTTACCGATCTCTCCTATGAGTTTACTCTATCTGCCGACCAAAGCTATTACTGGTCTGCCTATTCAAAAAATTCGGTGGGAGCTATTTCATGGTCAGAAATCTGGAGTTTTCAAACCAGTTCGGTTCCGCCTCTTCTGGCTGTTCCTCAGACCGCCTATCTGGAACAGGGAGAGGACCGGATTATCACATTGGTATTTACCGGTGGCGACGCAGGTTCAAAGACTGCCACAGTTACCTCCTTGCCAGGGGAAGGAACCCTTTATCAAAACAATGGGGGCATCCCGGGGCCTCAAATCACATCGGTGCCCACCGATGTGACTGACGGTTCATTCAAATTAATCTACAGAGCTGACGGAGGGACCGGCAATGGAGTCGGAGATTTTGATTTTCGCTTTTCTGATGATACATGGACCTCACCGGATGAGACCTATACCATCAATGTTTCACCACCGGGAATACCCAACTTCCTGTATGCTTCAAAGGAGTTAGACAGAGTTGAAATCACTTTCGACCGAAACATGACCGATCCAACAGGCAAGCACCTTGAGTTTTCCGTACAGGATGACGGAGTGGATGTCACTTCCATATCCTGCGCATTAAAAGCCGGGGATCCAGCCACGATTATCGTATATGTATCTCCGAATCTGGATACAGATCATGCTATAGGTGTTGCCTATACCAAAGGCTCTGTAACCGCAGAATCAACCGGGGTGTTGGAATCATTTAGTTTCCAGCTGGCCGGGAAACTGGCCCAGGTAATTAATTTTGCAGCGCTGTCGGATAAAACTTACGGCGATGCAGATTATGCACTCTCTGCCACCTCATCCTCAGGCTTGCCCATTACCTTTAGCTCTTCAAACTCTACGGTGGTCTCCATATCAAGCTCCACCGCCTCTGTCAACAATGCCGGGGAGAGCCTGATCTATGCCTCCCAGGCTGGTAATGCCACCTATACATCGGTTACCTTTGAACGTCATCAGCTGGTGAATAAGGCTCCTGCCACCGTTACATTATCTGATCTGACCCAGGAATATACAGGTGCAAAAATCGAAGCAACCGTTGCCACCGTACCTGCTGGATTAACCGTAAAAGTAACCTACGACGGTTCTGTCTCCATTCCTACTGAACTGGGCAGCTATGCTGTTTCGGCCAATGTGGAGGAGGATAATTACGGCGGAAATGCCACAGGAACACTTATCATCACCGACCTGACCCCACCGGTGCCCGACCTGGCTATTCTGCCGGATGTTACCGGAGAATGCTCTGCAACTCCGGTGGCCCCTACCGCAACAGATTTGCATTCAGGGTCCGTTACCGGTACCACAGCCACCGCATTCCCCGTTACCACGCAGGGGACCACTGTGATTACCTGGACCTACGATGACGGAAATGGCAACACTTCGACGCAGCTGCAATCAATTGTTATCGATGATGTGACCAACCCCGACACTCC
>JAOZUK010000479.1 GCA_029938715.1 Bacteroidales bacterium
ACTCTTACTTCTAAATCACTAATTTTGTAGTGATGTTGGAAAAGGTTATCACAGAGGATCATAAAATAAACAGTTTGCTTGAGCAGCTGATAACGAACTGTTTATATTGCAAATCGGCCAAGGATGAAAAGTTGATCAGAAAGGCTTTTAAGATGGCCAACGAGGCCCATAAGGGCATGCGTAGAAAATCTGGAGATCCCTATATAATTCATCCTCTGGAGGTTGCTATTATCGTTAATGATGAGATTGGACTGGGGGTAACCAGTACCGTATGTGCCATTCTTCACGATGTGGTAGAAGACACCGACCTCACCATTGAAGATATCGAGAATGCCTTTGGTGAAAAAACAGCCTCTATAATTGACGGGCTTACTAAGATTTCCGGAGTCTTCGACAAGGAATCCAATTCGCTGCAGGCTGAGAATTTCAGAAAAATGCTTCTGACCCTCTCCGACGATGTCAGGGTGATTTTCATCAAACTTGCGGACCGGCTTCACAACATGCGTACTTTGGGTTCCCTTCCGAGAAACAAACAGATTAAGATCGCCGGGGAAACCATTTACCTTTATGCACCCCTGGCCCACCGGCTTGGCTTACATGCCATTAAGTCTGAGTTGGAAGATCTGAGTCTGAAGTACCGCTACCCTGATGTGTACAACGAAATCGCTGAAAAGATTAAACTCACAGAGGAACGGCGCCTGCACCTGATCAATCATTTTTCGCTACCAATAATAGATGCCCTGGAGACAACGGGATTTAGCTTCAACATTTCCGGAAGGCCCAAGTCCATATACTCCATCTGGCAAAAGATGCACCAGAAGAAGGTCACTTTCGAAGAGATCTATGATATTTTCGCAATTCGAATCGTATTTGACTCCAAAGAAGATATACCTGAAAAAACACAATGCTGGAACATATACTCCATCATTACCGACATCTATGCGCCCAAGCCTGAAAGAATCAGGGACTGGGTTTCCACTCCAAAAGCCAATGGTTATGAAGCACTTCATACCACTGTGATGGGATCCAATGGAAAATGGATGGAGGTTCAGATTCGCTCCCGCCGTATGGATGCAATTGCTGAACGTGGTTTTGCTGCTCACTGGAAATACAAGGATAAAAGTTCACCCGAATCGGAATTGGACAAATGGATCAAAAAGATCAGGGAAACACTTGAAACGCCATCCAGCGATGCCATGGAGTTTCTTGACGATTTCAAACTCAATCTGTTCTCTTTAGAAATAATGGTATTCACTCCAAAGGGGCATATCATAACACTTCCTAAAGGTTCCACTGCTCTCGATTTTGCATATGACATACACACACAAATCGGCAACAAGGCCATAGGTGCCAAAGTCAACCTCCGGCTGGTTCCTTTAAGTCATATCCTGACCAGTGGAGATCAAGTCGAAATCCTCTCCTCCGATGTTCAAAAACCCACACTGGAATGGTATCAGTTCGCAACTACCGTAAAGGCTAAAACTGCCATTAAAAATGCCTTGAAAGCCGAAACCAAAAACCGCACAGAGGTTGGAAAACAGATACTCATTGAAAAACTAAAGGAGATAAATCTAACTCCCAGTTCCAGAATTCTGAAGAAGCTGGGCCCGGCATACGATTCTACCCATAAAGACGAGCTCTATTCTAAAATTGGAAGTGGAATCATAAACCTGGATGGTCTGAAAGAGATTCTAAGTAAAAACACCAAGAATAAATGGGTCAGGGTCTGGGATCTCTCCGTGGGCCGATCTCAAAAAAAATCTGGCCAAAAAGAAGAATACGATTCTCGGGGCACTTTGATACTGAGGGAAACCATGGATAATGAAAAGAGCAACTATTCCCTCGCTAAATGCTGTAGTCCAATTCCCGGTGATGAAGTTGTTGCAGTACGACAGGAAAATGACATGCTTCTGGTTCACAGAACAGATTGTCAAACTGCCGTAAAAATCATGTCCAGCCAGGGGAATAAACTAGTGGCAGCCAAATGGACTCAGCATAAGGTGCTTTCCTATCTGGCCAAAATCCAGTTAAATGGTTGGGATCGCTTCGGCGTATATAATTTAATTACCAATACCATTACCAAAGAGTTAAATATTAGCATGCGTACCATCAACCTTCATGGGCACGATGGCATCTTCAACGGAACCATAGATCTTTATGTTCACAACACCAGTGATCTCAACAACCTTATTCTCAATCTGATGAAACTTAAAGGTGTGGATTCGGTCCACCGGGTGGAAGTGAAAGAGTAATATTCCGTCTTTATCTGTTCTAAATTAAAATTATTGTTACCTTAGCATCATAATTTTTACTTAGACTAATTATGGTTCAAGAGGAGACCAAAGACACTGTAAAACAGATCTTCACAGAATACCTGGAAAGAA
>JAOZUK010000480.1 GCA_029938715.1 Bacteroidales bacterium
TGAAGAAGATCATCGTATGTGAGTACTGTGGCCGGATCCTGGTAGATCCTAAGATCAGCGAGTAGAAGACAGGTACCCTTTCAGCAAGGAGCTTAAATCAAAAGTATGAAGCTTTTGAGGATTGTTGGCTACAGGTGGGAGTGCAAAAGACTCGTTGGAAACATAATACTTCAAACCATCAGCTGTAGTAACTCCTTCCATCTGATGGAAAGGAAGAGATATGTTAACCCGTCGCTTATTACCAGACAGGAATTCCGTACCTGAAAAATCATAGAGCAGGTAAAAGAACGGGTTTAACACAACTGTATATCCTGCTAACACCACCAGTTTTTTTAATTCGATATAGGTGGCACCGGTCACCAGTCCCATGACATCCTGACTTGCCTTATATTTTGCATCATAAGTACCGGGCTCTTTAGGCAATGAATAGACGGTTGTGTTTGCACTGATCCACTGTTTGGTGAAGAGGTAGATGCTATCCTCCGATACGATCATGGCTTCGCAATCAAATTCTGTCATATTAGACGCCTGTGGACTAAAATCTGTCTGGTCCTCATAGGAAAACCAGATGGTATCAATCCTCGCATTGCCAGCTTTCAACGAACTTTTATCCACCCTCAATATATGCAGGTCTGTTCTGTTCCCTGATCCATTGTTTCCAAAATCACCTACGTATATATACTGTTCATCCTGAGAGATCTCTTCCCAATCGATGTTCTCCACCCCCTGCAACGGATGTTCATCCATCACTTCAGCAGTGAGGGTATCCAGGCCATAAAGGAGGGTGTCCCCATTGTCGTTATGGGTCCACACATAATCATCCCATAGAATAAGTCCTGAGGTTTCGGTGAGGACACTATTTAAGGGTGTTGATGTAGCTGGTGAAACCACCAAAGATTCGTAGGTACAACTGCCATCATTCTGGGTGGCAGAAGGATCGTAATTATTAGCAAGCGGATCGGTGCATCCGGCAGTCTGTGCCTGGCATGCAGTCAGAACTAACTGGAGAGAAATGACCAATACAAAATAGAGTTTTCCCATACTCCAATGTATGGAAAATAGGTGAATATCTCAATGAAGGGAAGAGGCTTTTGACCTAGTTCATCCAGATGGGGACGATCTCTCCATGGCCATCCAGGTTCACGCGGGTATCCAGTAGAAACTGAGTCATTTTAGTCCGGTCTTCAATGGACATCCCAAGCACATCTATGACCGCAGGCTCAAGATTGGCAGGCACCAGCATAAACATATTGCCTTTTGTGGTTTGTGGTTTCCAGACCCAGAGCGGGAGGTACCCGTGATTGGCCACCCGGGTTTCATTACCCTCTTTGGCCAGTTCAAGTTCAAAGGCAATTCCTCCATCCCTGTAACGGTCCCGCTGGTTGGAGATCAGGTTTCCCATGGAATAGGCCACCAGGTTGCCTTTTTCTTCACCCCTGATGGGTTGAACCACATGGGGATGTGAGCCAATAACCACATCGGCCCCATGGTCGAAGAGAAACCTTGCTATTTCCCGTTGATGTGCATTTTCACTATTTTGATATTCACTACCCCAGTGCATGGTCACAATGGTAAAGTCGGGTTCGGCCCTTGCTGCCTTCTCCAGGTCCTCTTTGATTAGTTCGGTATCAATCCTGTTTACAATGGAAGGAGGCCTTACCTTTAGCCCGTTGGTGCCATAGGTGTAATTCAACAAGGCCACCCGGATCCCATTCTTGGCGACCACCAGGGGATAGGAGAGCTTCCTGCTCTCTGGCCCTGCGAAGGTGCCTGTATGCAGTATTCCCCTGTTATCCAGTTGCTCCAGGGTTCGTTCCAACCCCTGTTGGCCGCGGTCCAGGGCATGGTTATTGGCGGTGACCAGGATATCGAATCCTGCCCATTTCAGTGCATCGGCCAGCTCATCGGGACTGGAAAATTGTGGATATCCTTTATATGGGGGACCTGCAAGGGAGACTTCCAGGTTTCCAATCACCACATCGGCAGAATTTAGATAGGGTTCAATATAGGTGAAACAGGGTTTATAATCGTATCCCTCTTCCCCGGTGGCCAGAGCAGATGCTATCTGGGTATCGTGACCCATTATATCACCGGTGAAGACCAGTTTCAGATGCGATTGTTGTGCTGTGGCAACCAGACAGTAGCATAACCCTGCCATCAGCATCCACCGTCGCCTTAAGGTGTTGTTATGAACCATAATGTGGATCAATATAACAAATAGTTGGATACAAAGATGTAGCTTCTGTTAACAGCTACCAGCTTCCTCCGGCGCCGCCTCCGCCAAATCCGCCGCCTCCACCTCCGCCAAAGCCGCCAAATCCGCCGCCGCCCGAGTTGAAGTTACCAAAGCTGCCCGAAGATCTGCCACCCGACATCA
>JAOZUK010000481.1 GCA_029938715.1 Bacteroidales bacterium
GTCTGCTTGAAGGTATCGGATTTTCTGAGCAGTATCTGAAAATGACTTGGAATACCTGCAAACCCGGTGCATTTATATTCCGCCAGGTCGTTAATAACCTTACCAAGGAAAATAAATGAATTATTGAATACTATCGATCCACCAACCCTCAGATGTGTATGAAGCAGCGATAATCCGTAACAATAGTATAATGGAAGAACTACAAGCATCCTGTCATCGGAAGTCAACTCCAGGTATTCAACGATTGAGCTTGTATTGGCAACAAGATTCTTATGAGAAATCATGACACCTTTTGGTTCGCCGGTTGAACCTGAAGTGAAGATTATCTCTGCACACTCTTCACTATCTGTGTCATAATTGAAGTCGGTTTCACTATAATCCTCAATCTCCGCAATAGCAGATGGTAGTATGCACCTGTAATCATCTAAAGGCAAGCGGTTCATAATATCACCGGTAAGCAGGATCATAGATGGTTCAGTCAAACCAGCGATGTAATCAAAATTATCTTTCTCAATCCTCGGATCGAGAGGGATACAAACGTTTCCCGACTTGATAATGGCCAGGTATGCTTTGAGCATAAAGAGGTTATTTACGGAAAGAACTATGATATTCTTACCCGTTCCGACTTCATTCCTTATCCATGAGGCTAGTTTTAATATTTCTTTATGGAGTTCTTTATAGGTAATCTCTTCGCGTCCTACCAGAAATGGCTTTTCAAGGCCGGATGTGTGTTCAAAAAAATAATCTATGGCATTCATCCTATCCAGGATTAATTTAGTTGTTTCAGTTTCGTTACTCAGTTTAAGTTCTATAACGTCAAATACTACTATTTAAGAACTATAATAGCCACATACTGGCGGCAATCTCAAATATTCTGTTGTTTTCCGTTTTCTCTCAAAATTACGAAATAGTGCTTCAACGTGCTCCACTGTCTCACCCATAACTTCAGCCACTTCAGCTGCCGGATAGCCATTCTCAAATCCATACCAGTACCTGTCCATAAGGTCAAAGGGCAGCTGGTAAAAGAATTCCTCCTGTGTTTGCTCGGCTGAGTAGGTGTCGGTTGTCGGTGTTCTGTCAATTATATCTTTCGGGACACCAAGGTATTCTGCTATCTGGTAAACCTGTGTTTTATAAAGATTACCAATTGGCATCACATCTGCTCCTCCATCACCATATTTCACAAAAAAGCCCTGCTCCTGTTCATGTTTATTAGGAGTGCCAATAACGGCATAATGGAGCTTCTCTGCGTGATAGTATAGCATAGACATCCTTGTGCGTTGTTTGAGATTCGAAGCTGCTACTATTTGTAGATACTCATTTCTGGGCAGTAATTTATTTTTCTCTGTTCCATCCGGGTCCACTATTGTCAGGGTAAACATTGGTGGGAGGTTAGAAAAAAGTCCGCTCTGTCTAATGCCTATCTTCATCTTATGGGTTGCAGGATTATATTCCGGAAAGACCTTTGAGACAGCTTCATCACGTCTCTCGTAGCACCGGAAGCCTGAAAGAGTATCAGTTATCTCTTCTTTTATTACTTCTACTCCATAAATCTGAGCAAGGTTGCGTGCCAGCTCCTCACTGTCGGGACTGGAGTCTTTTTCAGGCAGCATGACAGCAAGAATCTTTTCAGGGCCAAAGGCTTTAACGGCAAGAGCAAGGCATACCGAAGAATCAATACCCCCGCTAGCACCTATTACCCCGCCATTGCGTTTCAGCTTATGCAAAACATCTTCCTGCATTTTATTTACTATGTTGCCAACTGCAGTTTCAACATCTTCAAGTAGTATAATATCTTTTGAAAAAGGCTTTTTAGGTGACATATTATCTGGGTTTTTACTATAAATCTTCAATTATTTTCAGGTTTTTTAATTCTGGTGTATGAAATTCATCATTCTTGTTTTCAATAAACTGTCGATGAAGCAGGTGTGTTGATATTACAGCAGCAAGCACCATATTTTCCATTTCCGAAGCTGTTCCTGTTTTTTCTATTTTATTATATAAAGGCTTCAGGGTTTCCATATTAAAGATACCGACCTTTTTTGTGTATTCATCCGATATCATTTCTTTAACGTACTCCGGTGCACCGTCCGACATAAACACACTGCTGATAGGCGCACGATAGGGTTGTTTTGGCCGTTTAATTATACTTTCAGGAATTTTGTTTTCCATAAGCTTTTTAAGGAGGAATTTCTCATTAAGACCCTTTAGCTTATAATCTGCCGGCAGACCGGCACAGAATTCAATTACCCTGTGATCCAGGAAAGGGTACCTTCCCTCAATAGAGTTTGCCATGGCCATCCTGTCACCCTGGGAAGACAGAAGATAACCCGACATAAATATTTTGGTTTCAAGCCATTGTGATTTGG
>JAOZUK010000482.1 GCA_029938715.1 Bacteroidales bacterium
CTCCTTGAAGCTCATTCAGGTTATAAAATTAGCAAGATCCTTGAAAGAACCCGAAATGAATCTGAGGGGAAGCATCCGGGTTCGGAGATTGTCCGCGACTATGAGGCCATCCTGGAGGACCCCGACATTGAACTGGTGGTTGTAAACACCCCCGACCACCTTCATTCTGAAATGTGTGCCAAAGCCATTGAAGCCGGCAAGCATGTAGTGGTTGAGAAGCCCTTTACCCTGAAAGCTGCTGATGCTGATACCCTGATCGGCCTGGCCCGGGAGAAAGGGACCATACTCTCTGTCTTTCATAATCGCCGCTGGGATGGAGGTTTTATGACTGTAAAGGAGGTCATTGAAACGGGTAAACTGGGTCGCCTGGTGGATTTCGAATCGCACTTTGATCGTTTTCGAAATTACGTCAAGGAATCCTGGAAGGACCAGTCCAATGGAACAGGTACACTCTATAACCTTGGATCGCACCTGGTGGATCAGACCTTAACCCTGTTTGGAATGCCAGAACGCCTGTTTTGCGACAGCCGCATGCTCAGGGATGGTGCAAAAACCGACGACAGCTACGACCTCTTCATGCACTACCCCGAATTTAAATGCCAGCTGCGAAGCAGCTACCTTGTGAAGGAGCCCGGCCCCCGGTTTATCCTGCATGGAACCGAGGGCAGTTTTCTAATGAGGGGACAGGACCGCCAGGAGGCTGATCTGAAGGCAGGTATCTCCCCGAATTCAGCAAATTGGGGCGAAGAACCTGAATCCTCATGGGGAAAGATTAACACCACTTTCCAGGGAGAAGAGCTCCTGGGAACAATAAAAACCATCCCTGGGAACTACCTGGCCTATTATGACAATATATATGAGGCCATCCGGAACAATCAACCCCTGCAGGTGACTGCTGAACAAGCCAGGGATGTGATCCGGATCATTGAAGCGGCATATGAAAGCAGTAGAAAGGGCCGGGTGGTCAATCTTCAATAAAGCTGCTGTAGATTTCCTTTATCTCCTGGTCGCTAAGATCCCTGGAGGAGACCACAAATCTGTGCCTGAAGGTTAACGATTCACCTTTTTTCAGAACAAGCTCAAATTGGGGATTGGCTTCGTTAAACACTTTACTTCCCATGTTATTCACAGAGAACAGACCATATCCCCTGGCATGCCAGCAGGAAGGGTATCCCGTATTTGAAGGGTGGTCCATAAGGACCATTGAACAGCTCTGCCCCTCTTTGGTGCCTGAAAGTTTCACCCATTCAGCTTTTTTTCCCCAGGCCTCTTCTCCCTCAATTCCATTGCTGTTCCTGTACCATCCTGTAACTCCTTCATTGTTCAGCACAGGAACTTCAGTGGGATTCCCTGCTGCATCGGAAAAAATCACCGGTGATTTGGACGGATGCTCGAATGCACGGTCCACCCGAATGGCCAGCATTCCTTCTTTATTGTCGGTGAATACCACCTCATCAGCCACTGCTACCAGGGTGGTGATCCGGTCTATGGTCCGCACGCCATCCATACTGGCAAAAACAAATTTGGTCTGTTCCTTTAGCAGCTTCTCGACCTGCTCATTGTCAGGAGCCATCCAACTTGTGGATACCTCAAGAACACCTTTTTCTCCCTGGGATTCGACCCTAATGATTTCACTATGATCGATTCTTCCATAGTGCTTTTTTCGTTCCGCTGGAATGGCGTAGGAGTTATTCCAAAAGTCAAAACCATTCACATCTCCAAAATTTAACCAGAGACCTAAATGGTGTGGATGATCCACACGCTCCAACTCCCTTGGCGCAATGGGGAAGCCCCTGGTTACCTCTATCCCTCCAGGAGCATAGATGGGATAAAGTACAGGTTTCTCAAGTGCGTTCTCATACCTGTAGGCTGTAAACAGGTCTCCGTCGATCATTACCTCTATCCGGTTCTGAGCTTCATTTACTTTAAATTCAACCTGGTCGCCTCTCTTTGTAGAATTACATGACAGAAATATCATAGAAACAATAAGAACTAATGGTGTGCGCATGGTTATTATGTTAATAGGTTATTATGTTAATAGGTTAATAGGTTATTATGTTAATAGGTTAATTTTGATTCTACACTAAGTACTACCCACTGAGTACTAGTCACTTCGTCTTCCGGCTCGTTTTACAGTAAATACATACCCATCCTTCTCGTGCAACACTTCCAATTCGGGGTACCGTTCAAGATACCTCTCCTTTTTATCTATCCGTATCACAAAGTAGGCATCCTTATCCAGCTCTTCTGAAGTAAGGCGTTCCACACTATCCTCTTCCTCTGTGGGTTGTTTATCAAAATAGAAGAGGTGGGAGTAGCTCTTAAAACCCAGTGTATTTACATATACATCCTGTCCCCGTAGTCCTTTA
>JAOZUK010000483.1 GCA_029938715.1 Bacteroidales bacterium
TACTTTCTACTTTCTACTTTCTACTTTCTACTTTCTACTTTCTACTTTACACTTTCTCCGGCACCACATATGGATGCCTGTAATTCCTGGTTAACAGCATATTGGCCTCATCGTTTTCAATGAACCTCTCAAACTCCCCGTTAAACTCAAGTGTTTCACCCACCTTGTAGGCAATATTTCCCAGGTGAGGGAGCACTGAAGACATGTGTCCCTCTAGAATATCGCAGTTCAAATCAAAACAATCACCCGACCTTACCGCATCTATAAAGTTGGAAAAATGCCCATCACTGCTGGGAGCAGCCCGATAGGAATTATTGCCTCCCACTGCGGCTCCTTCGGCTTCCATGCCGGAACCCGCAAAAGGCACTTCTTCGCGTTCCCTGTAAGCTTTCCAGTTGGAGCCCTTTAGCTCGAGCCATCCTTCGGTTCCATAGAAAAGATTTCCAATCTTAATCCCCGAAGGGGCCTCCCCATTAGTAAACCGTCCCCTTGTTTCAAATTCAAGGATTTTCCCATCATTATATTCAAACAGAGAGGTCTGGGTATTTGGAGTCTCTTGTGAGCATCCATGAGGTGAGATACCGAAAACACCTCCCATGGACTGGACTTTCACAGGGTGAACTCTCTTCCCAAGTCCCCAACGTGCAATATCGAACTGGTGAGGGCCCTGGTTCCCTGTATCTCCATTTCCTGTGTTCCAGTGCCAGTGCCAGTTGTAGTGTCCCCGCTTCTCGTTATAGGGACGATAGGTAGCCGGTCCCAGCCACATGTCATAATCCAGTGTTTCAGGGGGATCGCTATCGGGCGAAATCCCAAATGAATCCCTTGGTTTGAAACAGGTTCCACGTGCCATAAACACATCGCCGATACCCCCATCATGCAAAAAACCAATGGCCTGCATCACATTGCTGCTTGAGCGGTTTTGAAATCCTACCTGTACCACACGGTTGTACTTCCTTGCAGCTTCCACCATCTTTCTTCCTTCCCAAATGTTATGGGAGCTGGGCTTCTCCACATAAACATGTTTTCCCGCCTGACAGGCCCATATGGATGCCAGTGAATGCCAGTGATTTGGAGTGGCTATTACCACAGCATCAATCTTGGAATCATCCAACACTTTTCGCATGTCCTGTACACTATCAGGTTTCTTACCATCCTGGTTTTCAGCAACCAGCTCCCGGACTGGCTCAAAAAATTGTGTATCCACATCACAAACTGTTTTTATATATACACCCTTATCAGACATTCCGGAGAAAGCCCCTGTGAGATCCTTACCTCTGCCTCTTAAACCTATCACCCCCAAGGTTACACGGTCATTTGCACCCAGTATCCTGCCATAGGATTTTGCACTCATTGCTGTGAGTCCAACCGAAACCCCGGCTGTACTTAGTGCAGTCTTCTTAATAAAGGTTCTTCTGTTTTCCATTTGTATGTTTTTAGGCGAGTATTGCTTGATAAATATAGCATTTAAAAAGAAGGTTGCTACCCCTGGTTCTGAATTGGGAACTCCTTATAGAATTTTAATAATCTGATAACTTCCAATCTCATTTTCGTACGAACAAAATGTTTCATTTTGTCATCCATCAATTCGCCCAATCCCTGAAGTAATCCCTTATCCTTCAGGGATTCAAGGCTGTCGATACATATTTGAAGATACCCTGTATATGACATTTGCATTCGATACTCAACAAGACTGATATTCACTGGAGTTTGATTCTTCATAAAAAACCAGCAATCGAAAATATCACGGTTAGTGATTACCCCCCTGTCAAGCAGCGCACATAATCTGTGTGCAAACATATCTTCCTGAACCATCACCTTAACATTTATTCCCAATAGATTTTTTATCTCATAGTGACTATCAAATGACCGGTTTGAAATCTCAACTTTCAATTTACGTTCTTCAAACCCATAGTCAAGAACTACAAGTGGGCCATAGAACTTTTTTGCTTCATCAAAAATGGTTCCGTATCTAAGTAATATGTTACGAACCTTATTGTAAACCACATCCTCCTGTTCCCTATCAAGAAGGTTGAAATCCAGATCGACAGAAAACCGGGGTAAGTCATAGAAAAACATCAATGCAGTCCCCCCTTTGAAACCAAGATTGCTAGACAGTTCAATATCGTTGTATATATCTTTAAGGATTTGAACCAGAAAGAACTTATGTCTGTTTACGTCGAACATTATTCATTAGTTTATCTGTCCTTTCAGTCAGAGCCTTCGATTTATACAACGGCAGAAGATCATATACCCGGCTCTTTTTTAGAGGTTTGAGATTATCAAAGTAACTATCTTTTTCCAGGTATAGTAAATCAAGGAAAGCCCTTTCGGCTGAAGCTATATTGATATGGTTATCCTGCCTGA
>JAOZUK010000484.1 GCA_029938715.1 Bacteroidales bacterium
GCTGACTTTCAGCCACACTGTAGGCTATCCCAAAGCGTTTAAACTCCCGGTCCAGAAAATGTGAGGTTCCCCCATAGAGCCCTTTTTGAAACACGGCATGATCACCATTTCCAAGAAATGTAAATAATACGGTGCTGATGGCGGCCATACCGGAACTGAAAATCAATGCCTTCCCGGCACCTTCCAGAGAGGCAATTTTTTCAGCTACTGCCTTTTCATTGGGGGTATTCAGATAGCGGGGATAGACTGTATCCTTCTGATCAATAAACTCAAAAGAGGTAGAAGTATAAATGGGAGAGTTAATTCCCTTTTTTAAGTCATCGTGCATGGTTCCCGCATGAACACACCTGGTAGGAAATCTATTCATCTTTGTCTATTTTGAAAGTAGGGACCTCATTGCCTCTTCATTTTTAGGATTAATGGCGGTTTTCGATTCAGGTGTATAGAGATATTCAAGCAACTCGCTGTAATGCTCCTCCACTTTGGGCCTGATTATTTTCATGGTGGGATTCATCAATTTATTCTCAACTGTGAATCCTTCAGCCAGAATTCCCATATTGGCTGGAATCCATCTCTGAGGGAACATATCTCCATATTTTCCATTGCTGCGATACTGGCGTATCTCGTTGTCTAACAGGGTCAGACAGGCATGGATGCCTTCGTCCGAATCAGCAGCCAATCCCTTACCTTTCAGATAGCGTTTCAATGCATCGGGATTTGGATGAACCAGGGCAACGGTATAGGGATCCTGGTTGTTATGCAACAGACACTGGTCAATATATTCCGATTGATCGGTAAAGGCCTCCTCAATTCCCTCCGGGCTGTATTTCTCACCATCATCGGCAATAAGCAGGCTTTTAAAACGACCAAGCACATAGAGGAACCCATCGGGGTCCATATATCCCATATCCCCGGTAAACAGCCATCCATCCCTAATGGTATCCGCTGTGGCCTCCTCATTTTTCCAATAGCCCTTCATCACATTTTCCCCTCTTATTACGATCTCACCCTTCTCCCCAAGTGGTAATTCGTCTCCCTCTTCATTACATATTTTGACCTCCAGGTTTTCGGGAATCAGTCCGGATGAGCCCATTTTATAAGCATTTTCACCATTGGCACTGATGATGGGACTGGCCTCAGTAAGCCCATACCCCTGGTAAATAGGGATTCCAATGGCATAGAAAAATCTTTGCAACTCAATATCCAGAAGTGCTGCCCCGCCGAAGAAATAGGCCATATTTCCGCCCAAACCCTGCCTCACTTTTTTAAAGATCACAGCATCGAACAGGGAATAAATAGGTTTCCAAAGGGCTCGTAAGCCCTTTCCCTTATCCCAGGCAATCCCATTGTATCGATAGGCAACTTTTAATCCTGTCTTAAAGAGCGAGTATGTGAGATTACCTTTAGCTCTAATGGCACTCTCAATGTTATTTCTGAAATTTTTAGAAATTGTGGGCACGCTGAACATCAATTCGGGCTTGAGTTCCTGTATGTTTTTCGAGATGTTCTTCCGGGTTTCAAAAGAGGTTTTCCCCATTTCAAGTGCAGCAATACTGGCACCCACCGACATGATAGTAAAGATTCCGCAAGTATGCGCAAAGCTATGATCCCAGGGCAGAAAGAGAAACATTTTGTAGTGCTGAGGAACCGTAAGCAGTGATAGGGCCTGCTCCGTATTGGCAGTGTAATTCCGCTGACTGAGCATGATCCCCTTTGGATCGGCAGTGGTTCCTGACGTATAACATATATTAGCAATATCATCCGGGCTGATGGATTCATAGATTTTTCTAAAGGAATCAAAATCCTTCTCCAGAAGCTTCTTACCCTCCTCCATCAGATCACCCATGTAAATTTCGTTCTCCCCGTAGGAATCCTTTGGGTCCATCAAAATGATCTTCTCAAGGTCGGGAAGCTCTTTTTGAATGGCCTCTATTTTCTTTAACTGGCTGGAAGAGGTTATCACCATGCGGGCACCCGAATGTTTTAACCTGAAAGTGAGGTCTGCAGGTTCATTGAGCTGAATGGAGATAGGTACATCGATGGCACCCACATAAAACATTCCCATCTCTGCAACCACCCACAGGGTTCGGCCTTCTGCCAGCAAGGCCAAACGATCGCCCTTTTTTACTCCGATAGTCATCATTCCAGCCGCAAACTGGTAGACCTGTTCTTGCATCTCTTTGTACGACGTGGACTGATATGAGCCATCCCGCTTCTCCCACATGTAGGGATTATCGGCATACTTCTGGACATTCTCCTCAAAAAAATCAACTAAGGATTTCATGTGATTGGGTTATGAATTATGAATATGGTAGCTTAAGATTAATCAAGATAGGAAATATTGGTGAATCGGTTACATTGGCT
>JAOZUK010000048.1 GCA_029938715.1 Bacteroidales bacterium
ATATTTTGCCCGGTTAAGCTGAGTGGAGGAATGGAGATTACTAAGTGATTCCCTTCTGAAATCACAACTTGATGATCTTCCTTGTGGTTACAAAGCCTTTTGATCTGATGGTGATGAAATAGACTCCTTTCTGGAAGGATGAGAGGTCGATTTGGTGTGTAGGTCCATCCTTTTGTGTGCCGTATATCCTTTGACCGTTAAGTGAGGTGATTTCAATCACATAATGTCCGATAATACCTGTCTCGATGGTTACTCTATCATTAGTTGGATTGGGATAAATTAATAATTCTGATGGTATATATTCCTCAATACCCACGCCGCAATCTTTAAATTCAACATTTGGGCTGCCTGTTGTATCAATATTTACACCTGTCGGCGGGAATGGCATTGTCCAGACACATACTTCATGTAGAGTAAGCATATTGCTAATAATAAGTTTAGCATATTCTGCACCGGAAGTACCTATTTTTGAATTATTTGAAATATCAAGACTGGTTAATTGGTTCTCAGAGCAGCCCAAGTATTCTAATGCAGTATTCTTTGAAACATCCAGGCTGATTAATTGGTTTCCGCTGCACGATAATCCTGTTAAAGCAGTACAACCAGAAACATCCAGGCTGGTTAATTGGTTGTTAGAGCACCATAATGTTTTTAAAGCAGTACAACCAGAAACATCCAGACTGGTTAATTGGCTATTAGAGCAGTCCAATTCCTCTAATGCAGTACAACCAGAAACATCCAGGCTGGTTAATTGGTTGAAATAGCACTGTAATGTTTGTAAAGCAATACAGCCAGAAACATCCAGGCTGATTAATTGGTTGCTTCTGCAATCTAAGCTGCTCAAAGCAGTGCAACCAGAAACATCCAAGCTGGTTAAGTGGTTTTCGCCACACGATAATCCTGTTAAAGCGGTACAACCAGAAACATCCAGGCTGGTTAATTGGTTTCCGCCACACGATAATCCTGTTAAAGCAGTACAACCAGAAACATCCAGGCTGGTTAATTGGTTGTTAGAGCACCATAATGTTTTTAAAGCAGTACAACCAGAAACATCCAGACTGGTTAATTGGCTATTAGAGCAGTCCAATTCCTCTAATGCAGTACAACCAGAAACATCCAGGCTGGTTAATTGGTTGAAATAGCACTGTAATGTTTGTAAAGCAATACAGCCAGAAACATCCAGGCTGATTAATTGGTTGCTTCTGCACTCTAAGCTGCTCAAAGCAGTGCAACCAGAAACATCCAGGCTGGTTAAGTGGTTCCAATTGCAATCCAAGTCCTCTAATGCAGTACAACCAGAAACAACCAGGCTGGTTAATTGGTTGCGAGGGCAGCCCAATCCTTCTAAAGCAGTACAACCAGAAACATCCAGGCTGGTTAATTGGTTCCAACTGCAATCCAATTCCTCTAATGCAGTACAACCAGAAACATCCAAGCTGGTTAATTGGTTGCTATAGCAATCTAAAAAACGTAAATCTGTACAACCAGAAACATCCAGGATGGTTAATCGGTTTCTTTTGCAGTCCAATTCCTCTAATGCAGTATTCTTTGAAACATCCAGGCTGGTAAATCGGTTCTCAGAGCAGCCCAAGTATTTTAATGCAGTAATCTTTGAAACATCCAGGCTGGTTAATTGGTTGTGATAGCAATCTAAAAAGCGTAAATCTGTACAACCAGAAACATCCAGGCTGATTAAAAAATTATATGAACAATCCAATGTATCAAGATTAACAAATGCTTCAATTCCAGACATATAGTCTATCCCCTTACGATTGACAGCAATAGAGGTAACGGATTCAGCTTCTGAATAGCTTATAAATCCATCACCGTTAGCATCTACACCTTCCTCTATTAGGGCATTTAAAAAAGCTATGTCAGGGATAGTTACAAAATGTCCAATTTTAAGTAGTACTGTATCCGGAGCACTTTCTAACAAGTATAATGTTTGGGTGATATAATAAGTGTAAGTACCAGTATCCGTCTTTTGGGTTTCATAAGATTCTCCGGTGTGCAGTAGAATATTTAATAATGGATCTTCATACCATTTAAAGGTTGCACCTTGTT
The DNA here is from genome assembly GCA_029938715.1 of Bacteroidales bacterium. Lineage (GTDB taxonomy): Bacteria > Bacteroidota > Bacteroidia > Bacteroidales. The sequence goes on from JAOZUK010000048.1 coordinate 2,065, forward strand.
CTCCTGATACGGTGAGTATTGCTGGTTTACCTGCATATATTACCGTATCATGTCCGAAAGGACGAGGTATCTCCTGCCAAATAGATAGAGATACAGCATTGGCGTCACTTTCACAACCCAATAATGTTTGGGTTACGTAATATGTATAATCTCCTATTTCTGTTTGTCCGGTAGGAAACACATTTCCAGTGTGAACAAGATTTTGCAGCGTAATATCACTATACCATCGAATATTACTACCCGCAGCATATAGATCAGGAACCATCTGACCATATAAGATTAATGTATCTTTTGCATCAGGTGTTGGAGTAGAACTTTTGAGGTTACCATATTCATCCATCGGGCCGATACATCGATCTGAATCATCACCATCCGGCTCATCGGGACATTCAGGGCAATGGGATGGTTTTGGTCCAATACCCCAACAGTAGTATCCATCACCATCATTATCAGTGCATAATACATAATCCTCATTGAAAATCAGAGAACTAACAGGCCCAGACAATGAATACAGCATAATATCATTCTGATCTCCGATAAAATATCCATATCCATTGTTCCCCCAGGACTCTCCCCAGCTATTCTTGCATAACCAAGCTGTCTCGCCTATCAAAGGATTGTCTTGTTCTATGGATAGATAATTTGTTGTATCATAACCTTCCATAAATAGATGGTGCCCCGCCTCAATTACCTTATAACCTATGATTTGCACAACATGTAGCCAAGAATCTATGGAAGCTGATGTGGCTCCGTTAATAATTGCTCTTTTCTTATCCTCCTCATCATAGAAGAATTTCATACTATCAATTTTAATTCGTTCCCGGGGATTTCCACACATCTCCGAACAATCCTGATCGGAGCCTAAATATGGAAAACAATCCTCCATAACAATTCCCGTATTCTTGATATAATTATAAGCCTGTAATTGCGTGCCCCCAAAACTGCAATTCCCGGATGTACATGATATAATATTTTGCTCTGATAAATCATAATCAAGATGTCGATTAAAGTATAGATTTACCAGTAACTCAGTTGCAGCAGTTGTTCCAAATGCCCAACAAGAGTTACAACCGGTCTGGTCTTTAACTGAAGTAACCCAGTCTTCTCTGTGCCTACTCCTCCAACTAAATTCACTCGCATATTGAGATTCTGGTTGTGAGAGGTTTTCTAACTGTGTATCCCTCGAATCTAATTCATCTTTTGCTCCGGGCAGGACAATAATACCCCCCACATAGTATTCAAAACCCTGGAAATTGGGAACGCTACCACCAAACATACTTTTCTTTTCCTGGTAAGATAATTTGGATATGGAAGTTTCCCCGGCCAACCATGTCTGATCAGTCTTTTGAATGTTCAGATTGATCCGGTCTATTTTGTCCATGGATTGTTGAAGCAACAAAGCACCCTTGGTTTTTGCCTGATATGGTTCCTCTTCACTGATGATGATCTCTTTCAAATAGATAGACGCATCAACAAGTTCAATTGCTACCCGGGATGGCGTAATGTTATTTAGCAACGATGTTTCTTCCCCCGCCTCTTTAACTGAAAATTGCCTTGAACCTGACAGAATGGGATATGCTTCATAAATGAGGTATTCATTATAATAATTATCCATTAAGATCAGACGGACAAGGCTTGAATCGGAATGTAAAACAATTTCTCCTGAGATAGCCAATCCGCTAATGGTCAATTTTGAAGTAAAAGGTTCTAACTGAGTATCATCATTAATTGTTGTGCCAACAGCGATTCTTTTGTCAGCTACGTTTTGTAAAGCAAAGACATGATCCTGCTGGCAGAATAGAGTCCCCTGGAATAGAGTGAGGAGTAACAAGACGCAAACCTTATATACGGAGGATGTATTTATCATAAAGTGCGTAAGTAACTATCAAACGAAATGTAGCCAAGTAAATTGTTGACATTTAATGGCTAAATATGAACCCAGCCTGAACATGTCGGGCCAGTGAGGTGCGCACTCACTTCCCGAATATTGAGTCATCTCCGGATGAATATCTGAACTCAGGATGGTGATCTATGTACCGTAATTCTTACATAAATCGGGGCTTCCCCGTCTCTCATGAGCTTGTTCCGCTTGATGTAGAACGCCAATGCAAATGTTGATCTCTTCATAAGTCCACCAATTAACCCACCTAACTATTGCTATAAGATGCTTTTGCTTGCGTAGGGCTGAAATGAAAAAAGCCTGAAAATCAGTGCGATTTCAGGCTTCTTCATCAGAGTGCTTTTATAACTGGCGGAGGAAGAGGGATTACTCAGAGCCAAGCTCCTCGTGATCCCATTAGGGGAGACCTGCACAAGCACTCAAAACCAATACTCACTTCGTTCGCATTGTATTTTCATTTGGCATCAACCTCGCTTAAGCAAGCTTGGCTCGATCTCTACCAAATAAAAACCCCAATACTTGCGTATCAGGGTTTTGAGTACTTGTGCGGAGGAAGAGGGATTCGAACCCCCGGTCCGCTCGCGCGAACAACGGTTTTCAAGACCGCCGCATTCGACCACTCTGCCATTCCTCCGGGCGCAAAATTAGTAAAAATTTGATTTCTGGAAACGGAAAAATTTATCGGTACGTGGCGAATTTTTATAAAGTTTGAGTCTAAATTAGCCAAAGTGAGTGGTGACGGACTATTCAGACGTTTTGGTCGAAAAAGGTGCAGGATGGGGGAAATGAGGCATTTTCTTTATGGGATTTCGGGTCGTTATCTACAAAAAGTCAGCCTTTATCAACATTTCCGGGTTTTTTTTTGGATGGTTTCTTGCTCGGAGATGAGAAAAAATTATATTTGTATAGAATTACCTGAAAAAATTAAAAACATTTACTAACCCTTAAATTTCATTTATTATGAACAAAGCACAATTAATAGATGCTATTGCTGCTGAAGCAAATCTGACTAAGGCAGATGCCAAGAGGGCTCTCGACGCTTTTATTGCAACAACAACAGGTGCATTGAAGAAAGGTGACCGAGTTGCCTTAGTAGGATTTGGATCATTCTCAGTTTCTGAGAGAGGTGCTAGGACCGGACGCAATCCACAAACAGGAGCAGAGATTAAGATTGCTGCTAAGAAGGTTGTGAAATTCAAAGCCGGAAGTGAGCTTGGAGACGCTGTCAAGTAAAAATATTTGAATTGCAAAAATAAGGGGGCTTTTAGCTCCCTTTTTTTTTGGCTATTTTTGAAGTATGGACCAGTATACTTTGGATCTGATCAGCCACCTTTCTGCCTGTGTTACTGATAACCGGTTCTCTCTGTTTAAGAAGGTACTCAGCGAGCGGACCCGTTATATTACGGTTTTGCTGGAAGATATTTATCAGTCACATAACGCATCTGCTGTATTACGTACCTGCGACTGCACAGGAATACAGGATGTCCATTTAGTGGAACAACGGAACGAATTTGAAATCAATCCAGATGTTGCTCTGGGTGCCAACCAGTGGTTATCTCTTCATTACTATCAGCAGGGGAAAGATAATTTATATAATGCAGTAATGGCTTTGAAGGAGCAGGGGTATCGCATTGTGGCCACATCGCCTCATGCAGAGGGTACCACTCCGGAATCCTTTGATCTGGAGCGGGGAAGGGCGGCACTGATGTTCGGGACCGAATTGAATGGTTTAACCGATCAAGCCCTGATGCTGGCTGATGAATTTATCCAGATTCCCATGGTTGGATTTACCGAAAGTTATAATATATCGGTATCAGCGGCCATTACTCTATATACTTTGAGGAAAAGACTAGAACAATCCGGAACGGATTGGTTGTTAGCAGAGGAAGAGCGGTTGTCTCTTATGCTTAACTGGCTGAGAACCAGTGTAAAAATGTCCGAACAGATTGAGAATCAGTTCCGGCAGGATTATGGGAATACTTTTTAGTTTCCAATTGTAAATGTTATGGTAATATTCGTTACCTTTGATAAACAGATGTTTTTATTAGATAAGTAAGTATCTGGAGTTGACTAAATTGAATTGCACATGAACTGCATGATCATTGATGACGATACCCTTTCGAGAAGGATTATCGAAGAGTTTATTCAAAAGACAGATGGACTTGAGTTGGTATCATCCAGCGGTGATCCTGTGGAGGGGATTAACATACTGAAGAAGCATGATGAGATCCATTTGATTTTTCTGGACATAGAGATGCCGGAGATGACAGGGATTGAGTTGCTCAATACCCTAAAAAATCCTCCCCAGATCATTATTGTATCTGCCAAGGGAAAATATGCTGTGGACTCGTATGAGTATGATGTGACTGATTACCTTTTAAAGCCGGTGGATTATGGCCGCTTTTACAGGGCTGTTTCCAAAGCGTTTAAACGATTTGAGCAACTCACTGCAGATCAGCTTGGTAAGGATGAGATCTTTATCAAGAAGAATGCCACACTGGTAAAATTGAAATATGATGAAATACTATGGGTGGAAGCTCTGGAAAATTACGTGATATTCAATACTTTCACCGATAAGTATACCATTCATTTCACTATGAAGGCCATTGAGCAAAAGTTACCAGGGAATAAGTTTACCCGCGTTCACCGCTCCTACATTGTGAATACCAGTTGCATCAATATAATTGAAGACAACTCGGTGATCATCAAAGTGGAGGATGGCAATAAATCCATTCCCATCGGAAAGTCCTACAAGGAGAAGCTTATGAAGGATATCAACCTGATCATCAAGTAATCTATGATTTCAAACAGGCAGTTGTTTCTGCGTCATGTGGCGCAGACCTCTGGTTCTTCCCTTCAGTTTGAAATAGAACGAGCTGAAGGGATCTTTTTTTACAGCAAGTCGGGTAAGAAATACATTGACCTGGTATCTGGGGTTTCAGTCTCTGCGCTGGGTCATGGTCACCCTGTGGTGGTAAGTGCTGTAAAGGAACAGGCCGGGCGCTATATGCATACCATGGTGTACGGGGAATTTGTACAATCGCCCCAGGTGAATTATGCTCGCTGGCTGGTGGACAGATTGCCTTCTTCACTGGATAATGTCTTTTTTGTTAATTCGGGAAGTGAGGCCATTGACGGGGCCATGAAACTGGCCAAGCGTTATACAGGAAAGGGCCAGTTTGTGGCATTCAAGAAGGCCTATCATGGAGGAACTCATGGTGCGCTGAGTATCCTTGGAGATGAGAAAGGTCGTTCTGGTTATCTGCCACTTTTGCCTGGCATCCAGCACATCCGGTTTAATAGTGAGCCAGACCTGAAACATATTGATGAGGGTGTAGCTGCTGTAATTGTTGAGCCTATCCAGGCCGAAGCCGGAATCATTGAACCGGAAGATGATTTCCTGCTGAGAATTCGGGAGCGCTGCGATCAGGTAGGTGCTTTACTTATCATGGATGAGATCCAGACCGGCATGGGAAGGACCGGTAAATTATTTGCCTTTGAACATTATAGTGTGGTGCCCGACATCATCTGCCTTGCCAAAAGTTTTGGAGGTGGAATGCCTTTGGGAGCTTTTATTTCTTCAAAAGAGGTGATGAGCAAACTTACCTTTGATCCTCCACTGGGGCACATTACCACCTTTGGAGGACATCCGGTAAGCTGTGCTGCAGGTCTGGCAGTGCAGAGGGTTGTTGAGGAGGATCATTTGATGGCCCATGCCATGCAAATGGAGAAGCGATACAGGCATGGACTGCAACATCCCCTGATTAAATCAATTCGGGGCCGTGGATTGTTTCTTGCAGTGGTGCTGGACGAGGAGGTGGATGTATCGCGTTTCATCTCAAATGCTTTTGAGAACCAGATGGTGATTGATCAGTTCCTGTTCTCTGATAACTCCTTCCGGATTGCTCCACCTTTGATCATCACAAAGGAGGAGGTGGACGACTCTGTTCAGCGGATTTTAGCTACCCTCAACTGGGGAATGAAATAAGAAAATGATTGATTTTTCTTTCATATATTGAAATGACAAGGTTCGTAATTATAGGCATATGTTTTCTTCTTGCTGGCTCGATTTCGGCACAGGAATCGCAATACCTTGATCTGGTTAAGTCGGAACTCCTGTTGGAAGACCTTTTTATTCAGCTCTATTCAGACAGCCTGTCAGATCGGGAGCAGGTTTTGACAACCATACTTGATATCATGCCTGATGCGCTTGCAGCAGAGGGTGCCATGGACTTTCCCTGGAAGGGTCTGAGCCGGATCGGAGTAGTTACATCCGATGATCAAAAGATCAGGATCTTTACCTGGCATGTAACGGATGATCCTGATCATCACAGGTATTTTGGTTATATCCAGGTAGCCATGAAGAAGGGAAAGTTCGAGTTGTATCCTTTGAGGGACAATGGCATGAGACAGAGAGGAGTAATAAAACTGGAACAATCGACAGATAATTGGTACGGTAAACTCTATTACAACATCATTTCAACCTCCCATAAGCGAAAGACCTATTATACCTTGCTTGGAATGGATTTTAATGACACACGTTCAACCATTAAAACCATTGAGGCTTTAACCATTCAGAGGAACCAACCCAGGTTTGTAAAAGAACTGTTCTTCGATGGGAGGGATAACCAGGACCGCATGGTGCTTGAATATTCATCCCAGGTGGCTATTTCAGTCAGGTTTGATGAGGGAATGGGTATGATTACCTTCGATCACCTGGTGCCTTTTCATCCCGTCTATGAGAACAATTATGAGTTCTATGGTCCCGATGGCTCATTTGAAGGTCTGGAATTTGAGGATGGAATCTGGATCCTCCGTACAGATATCGATGCGAGGAATATAAACTGACAATAAGTCAGATTTCCCTCATTGGCATATCATTTGTCACTGTCGTGACCAGATATAACCTATAAAATATATAAACAATGACGAAAGGTAAGATCAATGTTACCACGGAAAACATTTTTCCTATTATTAAGAAATTCCTCTATTCGGATCATGAGATATTCCTTCGGGAGCTTATTTCAAATGCAGTGGATGCCACCCAAAAGCTTAAAACACTTGCCTCAGTTGGAGATTTTAAAGGAGAATTAGGCGATTTGACCATCAGGGTCGATGTGAATAAGAAGAAGAAGACCATCACTGTAACTGATGCAGGAATCGGGATGACAGCTGAAGAGGTAGAAAAGTACATTAATCAGATTGCATTCTCCAGTGCCGAAGATTTCATGGAGAAGTACAAGAACGAAAGCAATGCCATTATCGGTCATTTCGGACTGGGTTTCTATTCTTCATTTATGATTTCCGATAAGGTGGAGATCAATACCCTTTCATGGCAGGAAGAAGCCAAAGGTGTGGCATGGAGTTGCGACGGCAGCCCGGAGTTCACCCTGGATGAAACTGACAATAAAGAGAGAGGTACTTCTATTACACTTCATATTGACTCGGATAGCAAGGAGTTCCTTGAAGAGGCCAAGATCAGTGAGCTGCTGGATAAGTTTTGCAAGTTTCTGCCGGTTGAGATTGCTTTTGGAAAGGTGAAAGAGTGGAAAGATGGCAAAGAGGTAAAAACCGATAAGGACAATATTATTAATGAGACCAAGCCGTTATGGACACTTCCCCCATCAGAGGTTAAGGATGAGGATTACAATGAATTCTACAGAAAACTCTACCCCGTCGGTGATGATCCCCTGTTTAACATTCACCTCAATGTGGATTATCCATTCACACTGACCGGTATTCTCTATTTCCCCCGTATTAAGAATAACATCGAGATCCAGAAGAATAAGATCCAGCTTTACAGCAACCAGGTGTTTGTAACCGATTCAGTAGAGGATATTGTACCCGAGTTCCTGACCCTGTTACATGGGGTGCTGGATTCCCCCGATATCCCGTTGAACGTTTCAAGGAGCTATCTGCAGAGCGATTCCAATGTAAAAAAAATCTCTTCGCACATCACCAAAAAGGTGGCTGACCGGCTTGAGGAAATATTTAAGAATGACCGCGAACAGTTTGAGAAGAAGTGGGATGATCTGAAACTCTTTATTGTGTATGGCATGATGTCGGATGAAAAGTTTCATGACCGGGCTGAGAAATTTGCCCTTCTGAAGAATATTGATGGAAAATATTTTACCCTGAAGGAGTATGAAGAGTTGATTAAAGAGAATCAGACCGATAAGAACAAGACGCTGGTTTACCTCTATGCCACTGACAGGGCCGAGCAGTTTAGTTATATCGAAGCCGCTAAAGCCAAAGGTTACGATGTGTTGCTAATGGACGGTCAGCTCGACACTCACTTTGTGAATCACTTAGAGCCCAAGTTGAAGGAATCCAGGTTTGCCAGGGTAGATTCGGACATCGTTGAAAAGCTTATTGATAAGGATGAAGCCAGAGAGTCCAAATTGACCTCTGAACAGCAGGCCGATCTGACCCCGGTATTTCAATCACAATTGCCTGGTTTGGAGATGAGCTACTTCGTGAGCTACGAGTCACTTTCCGAAACTGATCAGCCAGTAATGATTACGCAGAGCGAATTTATGAGGCGCATGAAGGATATGCAGGAGATGAGCGGTCAGGCTTCCATGTATGGAAATATGCCCGACTCTTATAACCTGGTGGTAAATGCCAATCATCCACTGGTAAGCAAGATTTCCGAGCAGACTGAAAAGAAGTTGGGTAAAAAGCTTGAGGATCTGCGTGGTGAGAAGAAGGGACTTTCGGAGGAACAGCAACTGCTCGAAAAAGCCAAAGAGGGTAAGAAGGAGGAGGAGATTCCTCAAAGTGAGAAAGACCAGATGGAAGATGTGAACAAAAAGCTGGGCGATCTGGAGAATAAGCGTGTAGAGATGCTTAAGAAGTACGGTTCTGGCCAGAAGCTGGTGAAGCAGTTGATCGACCTTGCGCTTCTTGCCAATAACCAGCTGAAAGGTGAGGATCTTGCTGCCTTTGTGAAGCGCAGTGTGGAGTTGATCAAGTAAGATCCTGAATAGCACAAATTTTTAAACCCCTGTTTTGGGAAGTCGTTGACGACCCGGAGCAGGGGTTTAGTTTTTAAAAACGGGAGAGGAGACTCCCATGGACTATTTTGATGTGGTTTGGGGAAGAAAGTTTTCCAATACCCATATCTCAGTGGTTCTTTCTCCTACGGTAGAGTAAGCAAAATTACGCCCGTTGGGATGAGCACTCAGATTTTCAAAACCATTTTCTCCTTTCAATCCAAGTTTCTCAAGATCTCCGCCATCTGCAGGGATCCGGCATAATTCATACATGTTTTTCTCAGATGAGCGATCATCTACTGCAAAAAGAATGTATTTACCATCGGCCGACCATGTGACTGCATTATTCCTGCCAAGCCTGGTTTTTTTATCGAATGAGACCAGTTCATTGGACTCCTCGCCTGATATTGAAATGGTGTTCACATGTGCTTTCCCCCGCCAGCCTACAAAGCAAAGCGCCAGTAATTGTCCATCCGGTGAAAGCGATAATTGATAGAAATCCTTTGATTGATAGATGACCTTTTCATCACCACTCTCCATATCCCGGGAGATAATTTGCCATTCATTGGCCTTTTTGTCCTGCAGCCCATAGTAGATTGTTTTGCCGTCAAGAGACCATTGATGACCTCCAAAAAGCGAAAAATTCTCTTCGGCCTCCATTACCTTTGTTACCAGACCTGTTTGAACATCGATATTGAAGTAGCCCATCCTGCCATCTGCATCCCAGTTGACCACAAGAACAGAACTTCCGTCGGGGGACCAGCTGGGATAACCAAATCGATTAAGGGCCGGATGGAATTCGCGTTCCTTTCCGGTTTCAAGAGATTTGATGCAAAGAACATTTCCCCCTTGAAATACAGTCAGTCCTGGAGTAACCGGGAAGCGCCTGATGTATGCAAGGTATTTTCCATCACGCGAGTAGCCGGGTGTCTGGTTATTTCCTTCGAATTGCCGTATGGCCTTCTTGAGATGAGTTTTAATTTGACCTGTCTCCTGATCGAGCTCAATAATATCAATATTATACGGTAGGTGCATGATACCGTAGTAATAGGAACCATCTTGTGTAAGACCAAGTGAATGAACCGGACCAATATCTGGCTTAAGCAAGGAAGGTTCTCCCTGTGGTATTCCATTTTGAACCATGATGGACCAGGCACCCATGGCGCCATTTCGGTCACTTCCAAAGAAAACGCTCTTTCCGTCAGGCAACCAGCCCAGCAGAATGTCATTTGACGGATGTTCCACAACCGGAGTTTCAACCCTTCCATCGCTCGATATCAGGTATATGTCACGTTGTGAAGAGCCTTCTTCCTGCCTGACATCATATGCAATATAGGCCCCATCTGGTGAAATCTTCATTTCATTAGGCCAGACTGACTGACCCTCTCCCTTAAATTCTTTGAGGATGCGTGCTGAACCATCAGAAGCAGAGATCAGGGCTATCACGGCGGTGTTGTCTTTTCTTGCAAGGCAGGCCAGGATATGTTTACCATCGGAAGACCAGTCATAGACCACGGCCCATTCCATCTCTTCATTGTACCAGAGTTGTCGTGGCTCTGATCCATCCAAGCCGATGATGTACAGGTTGATGCAGGAAGGATTGTCATCGTTATACCAGTCATAAACAAGGAACTTCCCGTCGGGAGACCAGCTTGAAAACTCTGCAAATTCATTGGGATCATCCCAGGATCCCGTGTTGGTTAGACGCCGCTTCTTTCCGGTGGCTACCTCGTAAATGGCAAGGTCTCCAGTGCTCCAGTCCACATAGGAAATATATTTGCCATCGGGGGAAGGTTCTCCCATTATATCAGATTCAGGACCATCCCATACCTTTCGGACTGTCATTTCATTTTTCAAGCTTAGACCTGCTTGAGGAGTGAGAGCTGCAAGCCTGGCTTTTGCTTCTTTTACCATCTCTTCCTGATCGGCATAATCACTAAGGACCATATTGTACGCTTTCTGGGCATCCTGTTTTCCAAGCTTTTCATAGCACCGCCCCATATGAATGTATGCCTGGGCCGCTATTGCCCTGTTTCCCGGATACTTCTCAACTATGGTCTGGTATACCCTAATGGCCTGTTCAAGTTCACCTTTTACCTCCTCCAGCTGGATGGCTTTGGGCAGGAGCTCCTCGGCTGTTTGAGAACTAGCCTGATTACAGCCTAAAAGCAGACTGAGTAAAATGATTGTTGAGACTTTTATTTTTCGTTTCATGGTACCTGTTGTTTGAAGGTGAGAATACTGCAACAGAAAGGTATATTCTAATATGTGAATAGTTTTGAGTGAATTGTAAAAGAACGTAAAAACCACTCTGCGGATTTTCAAAGGAATTTGTAACCTTTGCCATGAATGGTGATGATCATTTCAGGCTCCTCAGGCCTCTCTTCAATCTTCTTTCTCAAGGTGGCTATATGTGCATCAATGGTTCGGGTGTATGGAAAAGATTCATATCCCCAGACCTGATTCAGGAGGTCGTCACGTGTAACTACCTCACCTTTTCTCTCAAGAAGGTAATGGAGTATTTCATATTCTCGCGGCGACATTTTGAGCGTTTTCCCATCTTTAAAAGCCTCATACTTTCGGAAATTGATCTCAATATTTCTGAACTGAAATGGATCCGGTATAGTTGAATTGGTACCAGATCGCCGCAACATGGCATTGATCCGTGCCAGTAATTCAAGAATACTGAATGGCTTTGTTATATAGTCATCTGCTCCCAAATCCAGGCCGGTAATGATATCAGATTCCTGGCTTTTGGCAGTCAACATTACAATGGGAATTTCAGGGTTTGATTCTTTCAGTTTCTTACAGACCTCATAACCATTTATACCAGGTAGCATGAGATCAAGGAGGATAAGGTCTGGTTGTTCCTCAACGGCTCTTTTCAATCCTGTCTCACCATCCTGAGAGGCTATAACAATGTAGTCCCGGGCTTCCAGGTTGAATCTTAAACCTTCAATCATGTTTACCTCGTCCTCAATGATGAGTATCTTTTTCATTTTCGTTTATAAAAGTGGGAGTCGGATGGTAAACCTGCTGCCTTTGCCAGGTTCACTTTCAACCTCTATTTTCCCTTTGTGTGCTTCAACAATATGTTTGGTAAGGGTTAATCCCAATCCACTTCCTCTGGGTTGCTTTTTCATAGGATTAGGTACCCGGTAAAATTTATCAAATATCTTCTTTAGCTCTTCTTTGGCTATTCCTGCTCCATGATCTTTTACCGAAACAATAACTGATTGACTCTCCTTGCGAACCTCCACATAAATATATTTTCTCTCTTCGGAGTATTTCACTGCATTGCTGAGCAGATTAAGGAAGGCCTGGGAGATCGCATCTTTGTCAATAGAGGCCATCACCGGTTCCTCAGGCATCTTGTAATCAAATTCGAATCCCGAATCCCGTATATGAAACCTATATGCTTCTAAAGATTGACGTATGGTAGAAACAAGATCAGCCTCTTCAAAGTTATAATCCTTCTTCCCGGTATCGATCTTTGAAAAATCGAGTACGTTGTTAATGAGGTGTGTAAGGCGTTCACTCTCCTTTCGAATAATGCTATAAAATTCCTTTCGCTTCTTCTCTTCATTAACGATTCCAGAGTCCAGCGTTTCACCGAACATCCTGATCAGCGCAAGAGGTGTTTTTAATTCATGGGTGACATTTGAAACAAATTCTGACTTCATGCGTGAAACCTCTGATTCATGGATCATCACCCGAGCCAGAATTACAATACCCAGAAGCATCACAGCGAGAATTCCGATGAAGAGTCCAAGGTAAAGGTGTCTCTCCCGTCCTGTTAGTTGTTCAATTGATTTGCCGGACCTTTCAAAGAGTGCTACTTTCCATCGAGAGAAGTACTGACTAAAATTCTCAGCCACCAGGTATCCGGATACCTGGTGATTGTTATGAAAGTATAGCAGGCTGTCATTTTCATTGAGAATGCCCGGGACAATATCTTTCCCAAGCTCAACAGTGGATAAAACCTGGGGAAATAGTTGTGTTAAAAGGTACCCTTCATCGAATTGAAAGACCAGAGCTCTAAACAAAGGTTGTTGAGTTGTAGTCGGAAGTAAAAAGTAACCCAATTCTATGGTCGGAATGAGTTGTTCGGTAAAGGTCCTGTGCTTTATTTCTGAAGATGCAAGGTGGTTAAGTCCGGAGATTACCTCCTCAATAATTCTGTCTTCAAGGAACAGGATTAGTTCGGATTGGGTTACTATTTTTTCATCAAGGTTCTTTAATTGTTCCATTTGAGCCACCTCAGAGCTGCTGATTGTTGAGGATGGCTCAATTTCACGGATCGCACCGATTGTAGAATTCAGATAAAAAAGGTATTCGCCACCCTGGAGATCCCAGGGGTGATAGAGTAACCTCTGGTATAGTTCCATCAGGATTTTTTTTCGGTCCTGAGATTCATTTAATTCTTTATAACCTTCAGCTTTTTGATAAAGGGCAACCACAGTAGCAGGAATATTCCCTATGGAGAGAGACTCTTCTCCATATTCGAGAATCTTCCCATATTCCAATATGCCTTTATCATAGCTTTGCAACTTGAAATAGGAACGTCCAATTCGAGCATGTAATATGGCTTTCTCCTGGAGGGATGTTGCAACAGACAATGCTTTTCTATAGATTCCTATAGCTCCGGGATAGTTCTTATTAATGAATTCTTCTTTTTCTGCCCTGGAGATGATGCTGCTCATTTCACTGCTTAAATTGGACTTACTACCAGGTGGTTTATTTAATCCAGATGAGGCAAACCCTGTGATTAGCTCACCCTTATTTCCTAGCAGGGTGAGATTTTTTATGGATGGATATTCCATATTTATGCGTTGAAGCAACAGTTGGTGATCAGCAACACTCTCTAACTTCAACAGGGAATCTATGATAGTATTTCTGAAGTTTGTTTCTATCTGGTAGAGTTCACTTTCCAGTTTATCCCTTACCAGATTTGCTGTTCCGTGGTATTTTACTCTCTGGTTGTCAGCCTTTTCCTGAATAGATTTCAGGCTCAAATAGCTGATAATAGCACCCGGCAGAAGAATCAGAATCAGGGAGAGCGATAGAATTTTAATTCTTGGGGTGATATGTTTAAGGAATTCAAACACATACGAATGTATGAACTCTATGAACGCAAGTCAATGTTGAAGTTGTAAAACTTTGTAAATATTGCCAGCCTAGAAGAACAGAGTTTTCACTTCGTCCTTCAGGAAGTCTATGGCAACCTGTGTAGGGGGATTGGTCAATTCGGTGAGGCGTTCAAGGATCAATTTTCCCAGGGTGGGCCCACTGGCATCGGGTTTTACCTCTCTTGCAGTATCATTGACTAGGTTAATAATCTGATTTTTGGCAGCTTTCATTTTTTCCCAGGCTTCTGTACTGATGTAGGTCTGTTGCGCTATGTTATGTTCAAATTCTGAGGTGGTGTTTGAGAGAAGTTCCTGCTGAAGCTGCCTGGCGGTGTATTCATTGCGGCTGATTCGCAGGATCATTGAATCGGGCGAGATTCGTTCCAATAACAGGATGCTACGCTCATAGGCCTGTAGCCTCACCGGAAGAATGTCGTCTGTGATGTGCATGTTGAATTCGCTCTTACGCCTTTTGTCTTCGTTTTTTGACCAGGCTCTGAGCATGACAAAAACAGTAAAAAAAACAATGAGTGCAGGTACTATGTACTTAAGGATTTCAAGTAAAACCACCATGTTAATCTTTTTTTGAAACTTGGTATGCACAATATTAACTAATTTATTACGAAAAGTGTATTTTTGACCTCTGAAATGCTAATGTCCACAATCTAAATTTTAAACCAATGGAACAACTTTCAGCAAGAATTAAATCACTATCTCCTTCGGCAACAATTGCCATGAACCAAAAGGGCCGGGAATTGAAGGAAAAAGGTGTTGATGTTATCAACCTGAGTGTAGGAGAACCCGATTTTTCAACCCCTGATCATATTCATGACGCAGCCAAAGCAGCATTAGATGGTAACTGGGACCATTATGCCCCGGTAGCCGGATACCCTGATCTGCTAAAAGCCATTGTAGATAAATTCAAACGGGAAAACAACCTGGACTATAAACCTTCCAACATCATGGTAAGCGTGGGTGCAAAACACTCTTTGGCCAATGTGATGATGTGTTTGATAGACAAGGGTGAAGAGGTGATCGTTCCGGCCCCGTATTGGGTGAGCTATGCGGAGCAGGTGAAGATCGCCGAAGGAGTGAACGTGTTTGTTGAAACCTCTGTGGAAGATGAGTTCAAAATGTCGGCCCAGCAGCTTGAAGATGCCATCACCCCAAAAACCAAAGCACTGTTGCTCTGTTCTCCATCTAATCCTACTGGATCTGTATACACGAAAGATGAATTAAAGGCCCTGGCTGATGTACTTGCAAAACATCCCAATGTATTTGTGATTGCCGATGAGATTTACGAGCATATCAATTTTGTGGGTGGACATGAGTCCATCGCCCAGTTTGAGGAGATCCGCGACCGTGTGATAATTATCAATGGGGTTTCGAAAGGATATGCCATGACTGGTTGGAGGATTGGTTATATGGCCGGTCCGGATTGGTTGGTGAAAGCATGTGGAAAGCTTCAGGGCCAGATGACCTCCGGAGCCACATCCATCGCCATGCGTGCAGCCTTGGCCGCCCTTACAGGCGACCAGGCATGTGTAACAGAAATGCGCGATGCATTTCTTCGCAGGCGTGACCTGATCCTTGGTCATGTATTGCAGATCGAAGGAGTGAAGTGTGCTACCCCTGGTGGTGCCTTCTATGTATTTCCCGATTTAAGTGACTACATCGGAAAATCGGTGGATGGACGGAAGATTGAGACCGACATGGATCTCTGTATTTACTTACTGGAAGTGGGACACATTGCTACGGTTCCTGGATCAGCATTTGGTGCAGATGGATGCGTGAGGATCAGCTATGCCAACTCCGATGAGAACCTGGAGAAGGCGATGGCCCGGTTGAAGAAAGCGCTGGCAGCTTTGTCATAGTGGGTATCTCCTGGTTATTGTTGGATTGATCTATTTGAGGTTTTTCAGTGCTGTTTGAAATCGGGGATGTTCTCTGATTGGATCAAGATCAGTATCATTTTCAATCCATGCCCTGGAGGCGTATCCGGATGCAATGGTTCGTTCGAAATAGTCGAGCGCTTTGTCCTCCATTTCCAACATGGAATAGATGCATGTGGCATTGTATAGGACCGCTGTTTCATTTGGATCGATTGAAACTGCTTTTTCTAACCAGAGCAATGCCTCTTCATGCTCACCTCTCTGAATCAGATTCCCCGCACCAAGGTAAAGTGCACGTGAATCATCCGGGTTCAATTCAAGATGTGCCCGGGTAACTTTCAGTGCGTTTGCGTTTGCTATTTTCCATTCTTCTTCCCTATGGAGGTCTTTGTATGCTGAGGACAGAAAAAGTGCGGCATCATAATCTTCCGGCCGAACTTCTGTCGCTTTTTTGAATAGTTCGGCAGATTTTTCCATATGACCTCGCATTCTGGAAGCACGTGCATATTCGTAGTAAGCCTCAAATAATTGAGGGTCAAGCTGAATGGCAATTTCGAATTGATCTTCGGCTGCCTGGTATTCTTTAAGTTGAACCAGTGCCCAACCACGCGAAGAATGTGCTTCTGCCAGCTCTGGATCCAGTTCCAACGCTCTTTGACTTGCAGCAAGAGCCTGATCCAGATTTTCCTTGCTTCTTTCGTAGTAAGTATAAAGATTTGAGTAGCTATTTGCCAGTCCACAATAGGCCTGAGTGTAGCTTGAATCTATTTGAATCGCTTTTGAAAACAGATCTGCTGCATTTGTTGTAGATCTGAAATGTGATTGATGATAGTAGTCGCGAGCCTTAATGAAATAATCGTATGCCAGAACATCTTGGGTCTTGACTATTTCTAAATCGCGTTCTTCTCTTACAAGAAGTTTAACCTCCAGTGCTTGTACAATACTCCTGGCTATTTCATTCTGTATAGCGAACACGTCTGTGAGATCCCGATCGTAATGCTCCGACCAGAGACTAAATCCATCGTTAACATTGATTAGCTGTGCCGTAATTCGTACTTTATCTCCTGCCTTTCTAACACTACCTTCCAATATGGTTTGTACTCCAAGTTTTATACCTATTTCACGGATATCCTGATCTTTATCTTTAAAGGCAAAACTTGAAGTCCTTGCCACAACACGCATATCTCTTATGTGAGCCAGATCATTAAGAATATCTTCGGCAATGCCATAACAAAAGTAATCCTGCTCTTCATCTCCACTTACATTTGTAAATGGCAGAACTGCAATTGATTTTTCCATGGGTTTAGTTGATTCGAACACTCCATTTTTCCCGGCTAGTTCATTTTTTTTGAAGGTGGCAGATCTGAATTGATTTACTGCCAGCAAGACGACAGCTATGGATAAAAATACAATGATAGCTCTATTGAGTCTGAGATTGATCTTAGGGGACCTTGATACTTCAGTATCAGTATTATTGGTTTTCGTAATGCCTTCAGGAGTCAGGTCATATACCCAAGAAAAAATCAGCCAGATCGGAAATCCAATGACCAGAATAATGAGGATTGTTTTCATAAAGTTTGGTGGCGCCTCAAAAGACTCCAGGATCAAGGATGCTACCTCCATAAAAACCCATGCACCGACTAAATAAGCCAACCCGGCTTTAAATACGTGTCGTTTTTTTAATTCAGCTATGTATTTCTTAAAATTCGTCAAACTTTTAGGATCAGATAGGTTAGCTTAAGACAAACATGTGTAACAGATTATCTGTTAAAACACTGCTAGTAATAACCTGAAAATTGAAATATTGTTTAGCAGTTGCGATATTCGGACTGTTGTATCTTACTTGATAGCCCTGTTGATTTACTTGTTGCAGTGTACGATTACGAACACCCTTGTCTCACTTTCGTTCAGAATTAATCCTTATTAACAATAACGAGATGTCTATGTAATACGTATAAGATCAGTATAATACTAGGTTTGGCACGCGTATTGTAAAGAGGTTGTATAGAATGTTAAACAGCAAAACGCAAGAGTCATGAAAACAATAAAACTTTATTTAAGCATCGCATTGGTTGCCCTGACAACCACATTATTTGGAAGAATTGATGAACCTGAGGCTGATTCTAACTGCTGTCCTGTCGATATATTTATGGATCAAGACCTTAGTGTGGAAAACTGGATGATTGAACCTTTTGAATCAAGCATTGAAAATGACTTGGTGATGGAACAATGGATGACAGAGCCTTTTGAGGCCTACTTTGAAAGTGAGCTTTCACTGGAATCATGGATGATAATTCCATTCGAATCCGCTGAAAATATTGAGGTTGAGCAGTGGATGGCTGCCGCCTGGTTCTAGTGATCTTATGGCTTTGCGTTATTATATACATGGAACCGTCTCAAACGAGGCGGTTTTTTTTGGCCCCAGGCTGGTAGGTCATCGGCACATTCCAGCTAGACTTTAGCACTTTCCAGTTTAGATTTATGGCAGACCAGCACCTCGTTTTTCTCTCCATGCCAGTTGTGAAAGCCATTTCCCTGGCAATCGCGGTAATTCTTACAGTCGGCACACATTCCTTTTTTTGTCCAGCTTCTGTTTCTGAAAGGTTCAAATTTGGTTTGCCAGGTTTGATAGAAGTTGTTGTTGTAAATATTTCCCTGGGTAAAGGATCTGTCAATATTGGGGCATGCTGAGATGGAGCCGTCAATCAGGATGGAGCCGATATTGATCCCGGCCCTGCAGAAGAACGGAGTATCCCTTACTTTTGATTCATAGTCTCCCACATATCCTTCACAGCTGAATTTTATATCCAATGTGTTTTCTTCCCGTTTTTGAACGATAAAATCCATTAAATTCTTAAACTCAGGACCTGAAAGAATAAGGTCCGGGATATTTTTTGCCCGCCCAATGGGTATAATGGTAAATAGCCGCCATGCTTTCACACCTTTTGAGACCAGGTAGGCTCTGATTTGCGGGAGTTGGTGGATATTCTTTTTATTGACACAGGTGACCACATCAAAATTGAGCCGTTTGGATCCTGCGGCCAGTCCAATGGCGTAGTCAACCTTTTCAAAACTGTTTTTGGCATTCCGCAACCAGTTATGGGACCCTTCCATTCCGTCGAGGCTGATGGTTAGTGACCCCATTCCTGCATTCAGCAATGATATATGTCTTTCCTGATTATAGAGGTGACCGTTGGAAACTATACCCCATCGCATACCACGTTTCCTGATTTCCCGGCCACATAATTCCAGGTCATTTCGCAGCAGGGGCTCCCCACCTGAAATGGCAACGGTGAAGTGTTTGGGAGGGGAGGGGATGGAGTCCAGAGCTGACAAAAAATCATTAAGGGGCATGTCGGGGTGAGTGCTATCCTTCTTGCAATCACTGCCACAATGCAGGCAGTTGAGGTTACATCGGGTGGTGCATTCCCAGAAAAGATAATTCAGCTCATGGCGTTTGGTTTCTGACTTTTTGAAGTTTCGAAACGCAGCTTGTTTAATGGAAGTAATCATCTACTTCTCTTCCAGGATTATCTCCAGATTTACCGAATCTCCAGGATTAATCACAAGGGTGTTTTTGTCAGAAAAAGAATCATTTTCAGTGGAGTCAATATCTGCAAACTGAATGGTAAGGCTATCCATCCATTCGGTATAAAAAGAGAAGTTGCCCTTCTCATCGGTAAATTGATATTGCATAAAGTCTTCCACAGAAACTTTCACGCCCTTGATGGGAAGGCCGGAAGTTTTAGAGGTCACCTGTCCTTCAACCAACAGATCTGGTTGAAAATCCTGAGGCGTGCCGTAACATGCCTGGAAAATAAAAAGTGCTGATGAAAAGCTGAGGCCCCCAATGATCCCTCTGCGCCAGTTTCGTTTCATTTTACAAAGATAGAGCTAAACTCATCTGCAGTCAAGAAAATATTTTCACTTCTTTAAAATTCATTAAAAAAATCTCTCTTTGAATGCCAGGTGTTTTTTCTTTGCTTTTTCCAGAATTTTCTGGAACTCCGGATCATCTCGTGCCAGGTCCAGGAAAAAATCGGTATTCATTAAAGGATAATTGAAAAACCCATCATCAACAGCTCTCCGCAAACATCGAATGCATCCTTCTTTTTCACCCAACAATCCATACATGGATGCATTAAAATACCAGGCCTCTGCATCGGGTATATTGAGTTGTTCGAATTTGCGTATCGCTGATAATCCTTCTTCTATATTTTCTTCAATATATGCCTTCATTCCGGTCGACATGAGGAACGTACCTTTTCCGGGCTGCTCCAGGTGAAGAGCTCGACTGAAGTAAGCCAGAGCCTCATTGTACTTCCCCATCCTGAGAAGCGCTTCTCCCTGATACTGGGCAAAGTACGCGCTTTCTTTAAATAATTTCCCTGCTTCAAATGCTTCTTTATAATTTCCTGCGAATATATAGGTGATAATAATTGAGCGAAATCCCTGGTTGTTTGGGTCAAGGGTTACCGCTTTTTCCATCTTCTCTATGGCTGCATCATTCATTCCCGCGTAGCGGTAAATATAACCTGTGGAAAAATGGGCTACGGCATTGTTGGGATTGATTTCTACGATCCGTTTTGTAAGCTCAACTGCCTCCACAATTCTGTTGGTCTCAGTATAGAGCCTCGATAAATTACCAAGAGCACTTATCAACTCATCATTCAGATACAATGCTTTTAGATAAGAGTTTTCTGCGCTTTTAGTCTCTTCAGGAGTTATCATTCCATATATTTCCAACCTGCGGGTACGTTCACCAAATTGGTTATAAGCAGGAGCATAGGTGGAATCCAGTTCAATAGATCTGTTAAGCATTTCGACGGCCAGCTGGTCTCCTTCATTCGTATAGTCATAAGAAACACTTCGAAGAAAAAATTCATAGGCCATAGGATCGACTGGTACATCTTTCCTGATTCTGTTCAGCTCCTTCTGGGTAAACTGAACATTCATTCCTTCGATTACCTGTTGTGCGACAATATCCTGAAGCTTGAATGCGCTCTGAAATTCTACTTCCAGAGGTTTGCGCCAGATAATCTTATTAGAATGTACATTAATAAGCTCAATATTAAGGCGAATGGTATTTGCCTCCTTTAGATAATTGCCAATCAGGACATAGTCTACCTGAAGATCAGCACCCACTTCTATTGGATCTATGGCTTGTTTTTCATATTTACGAATTGATCCTGAAGGTCGAACTGTGATGTTTTTGAGATATACCAGGCCTCCTATGATCTGATCGGCCATGGCAAAGCCCAAATAGTCTGTCTCCGGATCAGACTTTGTATTAATAAATGGGAGTACTGCAATTAAATCCATTGAATTTTCAGCTACAAGTTTCGCTTCACCTTTGGAGGCTCTTTCTACATTTTGTGTTCTATTATGGGGAGCGTTTCGGGCTTGATTTACCACCAACAGGATAATTGCGATCGATAGCATAGCTATAATTGCCCTGTTGAGGCGTTGGTTGATTTTGGGGGATTGTGAAACTGTTTGATCCGTAGAGCTGGTTTTTGTAATGCCATCCGGGGTTAGATCATACACCCATGAAAAAACCAGCCAAATGGGAAATCCAATGACCAGAATAATCAGGATGATTCTGATGATGTGGGGTGGTGCATCAAAGGAATCCAGCACCAGTGATGCTACCTCAGTAAAAACCCAGGCACCAATAAGATATGCCAGCCCGGCCTTAAAAACATGTCGCTTTTTTAATTCAGCTATGTACTTTTTAATATTCACTCTATTTCCAGAATCTGAAGCTATTGGTAGTTAAAATCAATTATATGTAACAGATTATCTGTCAAAACACTGATAATAATAACCCTGAAACTTCGATTTTGTTTTCCCTTAAACCAATTCTATTACTTTTGCGTATAAAGAAAATATTTGTTGCAGGTCATGTTTGAAAGAAGGAGAACAAAGCGAATGGGGAAAGCAGTGAAGTTATCTATGCTGCTCGTATTTCTGGGATTGGTGATCATGGTGATTGTGGTGTATAAACTGTATGAAAGGGTTTATGTCCCCAATGTAACACTGAATGCCGAAGCAGAGCTGTTTTATGTGCCTACCGGTTCTGATTTTGAATATGTGATTGATCGCCTTGAGAAACAGGGGATCATTGAAAACCGAAAGTCGTTCCGTTGGGTGGCCATTAAGAAAGGCTATGACAAAAGTGTGAAAGCCGGACGATATAAGATTCGCAACGACCAGAGCAATAATGATCTGGTCAATATGCTTCGCTCTGGGAAACAGGACCCGGTAATGGTTGTTTTTAACAATGTTCGAACACTGAATCATGTAGCTGGTAAAGTTTCCAAGTACCTGGAGAAAGATTCAGCTGATTTCGCTACCTATTTTTCGAATCCTGAGTTACCTGCCGGGTATGGTTTTAAAGCTTCTGATTTCACCTCCATGTTTGTTCCCGAGACTTACGAATTCTTCTGGAACACCTCGCCTGAGGTATTTACAGAACGGATGCAAAAAGAGTATGATAAGTTTTGGAAGGGAGAACGAGATCGCAAGGCACAGAGTATGGAGATGAGCAGGAGTGAGGTGGTTACCCTGGCCTCCATAGTGGATGAGGAAACCCTTTATAATGATGAAAATGCGCGCGTGGCGGGGCTTTATGTGAACCGGTTGGAGAGAGGAATTGCCCTGCAGGCAGATCCCACCCTGAAGTTTGCACTGGGAGATTTCTCCAGGCAACGAATTTTAAATGTGGACAAGGAGATCGATTCTCCATACAACACCTATAAATTTAAAGGACTGCCCCCCGGCCCCATCGCTATCCCTTCGGTTTCAGCCATTGATGGAGTTCTTAACTACGAGAGTCACAACTATCTCTACATGTGCGCCAAAGCCGATTTCAGTGGGCACCATGCATTTGCACGCAACTATTCCCAGCATAAGAAGAATGCACGGGAGTATCAGAGAGCATTGAATAAAAGAAGAATATATAAGTGAAATAAGTTAGTAAGTTAATAGGGTAGTATGTTAGTAATTAACTCACTACCTTACCAACCTGCTAACTTTGTTATATAACATTCACTTCCCGCTCCAGCCAGATTCCGAATTGCTTGTCCACATCGTTACGGAGTTGTTCTGAAAACTCAAGAATCTCCTGGCCTGTGGCACCGCCATAGTTAACAATCACCAGAGGTTGGGTGGGCCAGGTTCCTACATTACCCACTTTTTTTCCTTTCCAGCCAGCCTTTTCAATGAGCCATGCTGCAGGGATCTTTACCTGGTTTTCGGATTCGGGATAGCTAGGGATAAGGGGGAAATCCACACGGATGCATTTAAATATGGCCCTGTCAACCAGGGGGTTCTTATAAAAGCTACCTGCATTTCCATTGATCGTGGGATCGGGGAGTTTCTGTTCTCGAATGGAGATAATCGCAGCTCTCAGTTCCATGGGAGTGGTCCCTCCGGCCTTTAAGAAAGCTTCTTTTACCGGACCATAATCCAGTTGGAGGTGAGGTTCTTTGTCCAGTCGGAATGTAATATGAGTAATGATGTACCTGCCCCTGGATTCATTTTTGAAGGTGCTGCTGCGGTATCCAAAGCGGCACTCTTTGCGGTCAAATCGCACCAGTTTCTGTTGTTGAAGATCCCATGCATCGAGCCAGGCGAAATGGTCCTTTAGCTCTACTCCATAGGCTCCGATGTTCTGCACGGGAGCTGAACCCACCGATCCGGGAATCAGTGAGAGGTTCTCCAGGCCATGCCATCCATTTTCAGTTGCAACGGCAATCCAGTTGTCCCAATTCTCAGATGCACCCACTTTCACCCACACCTCTTGTTCATCCTCCTCAAATAATTCAATCCCTTTCATTCCCGGACGAACGATCAATCCTTCAAAATCGGTTTTGAAAAGTATATTGCTGCCTTCTCCCATAACCAGTAATGGCTGCTGATTGTAGTCATATCCTTCCAGAATAGAGGAGAGTGCGTCGATGTTTTCAGGTGAAGAGAAGAGAGATGCACGGGCATTTAACCCAAATGTGTTCATCCTCTGAAGTGAAAAGTCATTATGCACAATAGCCATTGGTGAACATCATTTTTGTATTGGTCAAATATAACAATGATTTGTTCCAAAGCCATTACCGGTTTTTCATATCTTTAAAACCTGTGATCTCATCCATTTGAAAAGGATTTACATAGCAGTAATCAATGATCTGGCCACCGACCAGCGGGTGCGTCGGGTGGCACATCTTCTTCTTGATCAGGAGATGGATGTAACCTGCATAGGTAGAAAGTTGAAGGATAGTCCGGAACTGGAGCATGTGAGGTTTAAGTACCGCCGTTTCAGGATGCTGTTTACTAAAGGCCCTTTTTTTTATGCCTGTTTTAACCTCCGGCTATTTCTCACCCTCCTGTTTGTACGTAAACCCGGATTGATTATTTCCAATGACCTGGATACCCTTCCTGCAGCTTTTACTGCATCCAGGATCAGAAGAGTCCCCCTGATCTATGACAGTCATGAGCTCTTTACACAGGTCCCCGAATTAATTGAAAGAAAAAGGGTGCAGTCCATCTGGAAACGGATAGAGAGCTTTTATGTGCCCCGGGTAAGGTATGCAATTACTGTGAGCTATCCCATTGCTGAGATCTACCGCCGGCTTTATAAAACCAGGTTTAAGGTGGTGAGAAATATGCCTGAAATGAGGAGTCCGGAGCGCAATATGTGGGTCAGGAAGGAGTATGAAGGGAAATCTATTATAATTTACCAGGGAGCGCTAAACGTGGGCAGAGGGTTGGAACTTATGATTCGCGCCATGCAATTTATTAAAGATTCAGTTTTCGTAATTGTTGGTACGGGTGATATTGCGATGGAGCTACATACCATGGTTGAGGAAGAAGGGCTGGCCGACCGGATCATATTTAAAGGCAGGCTTCTTCCGGGAGAATTGAGCCAGCTCACAATGTCGGCCGACCTTGGGATTTCCCTGGAAGAAGACCTTGGACTAAATTACCGTTATGCACTTCCCAATAAGCTTTTCGACTATATTCAGAGCCGTATACCGGTGCTATGCTCTGATCTTCCCGAAATGTCAAGGATTGTAAGAACGTATGGGATTGGCATTGCCACAGATGAAAAAGATCCGGAGAGACTCTCAGGAATTATCCGGTACATGCTTGAGGAATGGAATTCAGGGGCATGGAAGGATGCCCTGGACCTGGCAGCGGATCAATTGTGCTGGGAAAATGAATCCCAGGTATACCTCGACCTGCTGCACGAAAGCGGAGTTCTGTAATGAGGACTGAAACAAAAGCCCTTTGCTTTCGTTTTAATCGTGTATTACATAAAGAAGAATGATGAAGATCCAAAGATTATATGCCCTCGTAATGTTAATGATGTCTTTGCCACTGGTGGTGAAAGCGCAGGTTACTTTTGTGGAAGTAACCACCCTTCAGGAAATGGAGGCTGTGCAAAAAAAAGCATCGGATCAGCAGCTGATGTTATTTGTGGATGTATATGCTACCTGGTGCGGCCCCTGCAAAATGATGGACCGGGACGTTTATACCGATCCGGCTGTGGCAGATTATA
>JAOZUK010000485.1 GCA_029938715.1 Bacteroidales bacterium
CAGCAACGGTCCTGATATCCTCGACAGGTATCTTTTTATCATTCCGGCACCACAGCTACACTCCTTCTCCGGATGATTAAAATATCCACACGGACAGGGATTCATAGCAGCCACCAGCATAAAGTTGGCGGGATAGGTGATGGAGTAATTTGCCCTGCTCAAATGGACCAGCCTCTCTTCGATGGGTTGTCGCAATACCTCGAGTGCATCTCTTCTGAACTCAGGAAACTCATCCATAAAAAGCACCCCGTTATGCGCCAGAGATATTTCTCCTGGATTTGGACTTGATCCACCACCAATAAGCGCAATGTTTGATAGGGTATGGTGTGGTGACCGAAAAGGTCTAACTCTTACCAGATTTGAGCTATTTATAATCTTACCTGCCACAGAATGAATCTTGGTAGTCTCTATTGATTCCTCAAGAGACATTGGTGGCAATATGGTCGGAATTCTACTGGCTATCATGGTTTTACCTGATCCGGGAGGCCCTGCCATTATCAAATTATGATTACCTGCAGAAGCAATAAGAAGAGCTCTCTTTACGGTTTCCTGCCCCTTAACCTGGGAAAAATCCGCTCCATGCATTGAAACCTTTTCGAAGAGTTCTGAAGATACATCCGTTTTGAGTGGGGAGATCTCCCTACTGCCGTTCAGGAAACTGACCACACCATTCAAATCTGAAACAGGAACTACATCAAACTTATCAACTACAGATGCTTCCTCTGCATTCTTTTCTGGCACGATTACACCTTTGAAACCACATTCCTTCGCATTCAGTGTCATTGGCAGAACCCCTTTCACAGCCATCACCCCTCCATCCAGTGAAAGCTCTCCAATCATCAAATAGTCTTTGAGCCGGTCCGTATTCAGCTGTTTGGATGCGGCCAGGATTCCAACTGCCAACGGTAAATCGAAATGGGTTCCTTCCTTTCGAATATCTGCAGGTGCCATATTGATTACTACCCGGTATCGTGGCCATTCATAATTATTATTGGTTATGGCTGTTTCAATTCGCTGCTGACTTTCACGTATAGAGTTATCAGCAAGCCCCACAATAAAAAACCTTATCCCCTGAGAGATATTTACCTCTATGGTAATCTTAGTGGCATGGATACCCTGAATGGCACTGCCAAATGTTTTGATCAACATGACCCAAAATCTATCTATTACCTGATTAATATGATCACCCGTTATATATCGTCACAAATCATCTGGAATTTTTATTTATCTTTCCTCAAGTAATCTGCTACTTATACCCTGAAATGAATTTTGGTAATTTTCTCGTTGGATTGTTTCTTGGAAACCAAAGGAAGTTCCTGGCAAAGCATAAAAAATTTATCACCAGAGGGTTGGCGGGTATTTTAGTATTATTCCTGTTAAACTTTGTCGTTAGTTGCTACTACTACAAAGTATCCACAAGCCTTCAAACTTCAACCGATGAGTTAATCCATCTAACCGACCTTGGGAAAAGGTTTGTGATGCACCATGGATACGATGCAAGGTTTGTGGACTCACTCACTTTTCAAAAAGATTCCATGGAGCTCTTCCTTGGCTCCACCTACTATAAATCCAATGAGGATATTACTCCTGTCAATCCAAATTCCGTTAAAAGGTATAGAAAAAAAAAGGGGGATGCCCGGCTATTGAACGAGGTGCACCTGTATGTGAATCAGCTAAATCAGTATAAAGGAACAGTATGGAAAGTGGCTCTTACAGACCTTGAGAGGCTCGATATTTATAATCACTCCACTAAACACACCACAGGCTATTCAATTCTATTTGGAATTGGATTAATACCAGTAGCCTATGTGGCTTTTGTGCTGTTATTTTTGCTGATAATGTTGCTATCCGGAAATTCGTGTCCATTTATTTATACCTATAATGGTTCAGATTTTGTGTTTGCCGGAGAGATTTACAGTGGAGCAGTTTATAAGCCCCTGGAACGTCACGACTATCTGTTGCTTCCCGACCTGGTGGAAGAGGATGGATTGTACAAATTAAAAATCTCTAACCAGCTGGAGGAAGTTCAACATACCAATTTGCTCGAACTTATGGTATTTGATCATAAAATAAATGAAGATGTACTGATAGATAAATACGGAATACCTCACTCCCTTTCAGATACCCGGTCTCCGGTTTCAGCAACTAACCTTAAAGGGGATGATGTGCTCGCACTCATTGAAAAAGAGGATGACCTGGTTTACATAGGAGACGATCCCATGAAAAATCCACCGCTCCTTGATGGTGTCATATTGACTTTTGATATCCCTGCAGAAACAGACAAGGTGGATCTGGTCCTGGAAGCCAAAAACAGTTACTGGCTTGATTTTGTATATCAGAATTTCAGAGAGATGCTTGGGG
>JAOZUK010000178.1 GCA_029938715.1 Bacteroidales bacterium
AGGGCTACAATGGTGGCAGGAAAGAGGTCAATGGTGTCGGAAAGACTGGCCTGACGGGCAGTAACTGGTTGTTGTCCTTTTGCTGTGCTGAAGCAGAAAACATTCAGTGTGGCAAAAAGGAGAATGAAGGTCCGTTTCATGGTGAGGGGTGTTGAGCTTTGTGTATTAAAATTAGCGATTTTTTTGGCTATATTAGTATTGCCATATACTCATTTTGCTTACCCTCTTTATCGTAGGGTTTGGAGTGTTCTCTATCTTGCGTATTCCTCTGGGTGCCGTGCCCGATATCACCAACAATCAGGTGCAGGTGATCACCACCTCCACCAGTCTATCCACCCAGGATGTGGAGCAGTTTATTACCTACCCGGTGGAGTTGGAGATGTCCAATCTGCCCGGGGTGATCGAGATCCGGTCCATCTCTAAATTCGGACTCTCAGTGGTAACCATTGTATTTGAGGATAAAATGGGAACCTATCTGCCCCGGCAGTTGATTGCCGAAAAGATCAAAAGTGCATCTGCAAATATTCCGGAAGGATTTGGAACCCCGGAGATGGGACCCATCTCCACCGGTCTTGGTGAAATCTATCAATACATTTTGGACACCAAACCGGGCTATAAGGATAAATACTCCATCATGGAGCTTCGCACCATCCAGGATTGGGTGGTGAAGCGGCAATTGTCGGGTATTCCCGGAGTGGTTGAAGTAAACACCTGGGGCGGCTACTTAAAGCAGTATGAGGTGGCCATCAATCCGGAGCGAATCAAAGGAATGGGAATTTCCTTTCTGGAGGTGTTTGAAGCCATTGAGAAAAATAACGGCGTGGCCGGTGGAGCTTACATTGAAAAGCAAAACCAGAGTTACTTCATCAGGGGAGACGGACTGGTTAGCTCCCTGGAGGACCTGGAAATGATCGTAGTATCCAATATAAAAGGTATACCGGTGCTGGTCAAAGACATTGCTACGGTTCGGTTCGGAAATGCCAACCGGTTTGGAGCCATCACAGCCAATGGAGAGGGGGAGAAGGTGCTGGGACAGATTATGATGCTAAAGGATGCCAACTCCAACAAGGTGATTTCCGCAGTGAAGGCCCGTGTGGCGGAGGTGCAGGAAACCCTGCCCGAGGGGGTTTTCATCAACCCCATACTGGAAAGAAGTGAGTTGATTAAGAAAACCTCATTTACCGTTTTTGAAAATCTGATTCTGGGATGCCTGATCGTCTTCTTCATTCTGGTCCTGTTACTGGGCAACCTGCGTTCGGGCCTGGTCATTGCTTCCATTATCCCACTCTCCCTTCTCTTTACCATCTCAATGATGTATATATTCGGTATAGATGCCAATCTGATGAGCCTGGGGGCCCTCGATTTCGGGATTATTATCGATGGGGCAGTGATTATTGTGGAGTTTATTGCCATCAGACTTACCATCAACCAGGGCGAATTAAAAGGAAAATCGGGGGATGAAAAGCAATCGGTTCTGGACAGGATTACCTTTGAGGGTGCGTCGAAGATGATGAACTCGGCAATATTTGGACAGGTAATCATTCTGATTGTATTCATTCCTGTACTTTCATTGAGCGGGGTGGAGGGAAAAATGTTTCGTCCCATGGCTCTATCCTTCAGCTTTGCCCTGCTGGGTGCCATGTTTTTTGGTTTAACCTGGCTCCCGGTGGCTTCGGCCCTTTTCCTCCGGCCCGAAAAGAAGAAACAATATGGAGTGACTCGTTTTATCATGAAATTGTTTTACCGTTCATACGACCCGGTGATCCGGTGGTCTTATGATCACAAGGCAGTAATTTTCGGTTTAGCGCTTGCTTCACTGGTTGGTACCGGAGTTTTATTTTCCAGGATGGGGGGCGAATTTGTGCCTACCCTGGATGAAGGTGATTTCGTGATCCAACCTGTATTGAAGACGGGAACCTCTCTCTCTAGAACCGTGGAATTAACCACCCAAATGGAGAACATCCTGATCGATAATTTTCCGGAAGTAGATCAGATCGTCTGTCGCATTGGTGCAGCAGAAGTGCCCACCGATCCCATGTCCATGGAGGAGATCGATATGATCATTAAGTTGAATCCAAAGGATAGCTGGGTCTCTGCCCAGAGTAAGGAGGAGCTGGCCAATCGGTTTAAAGAGGCACTGACCATTATTCCCGGGATCGATTATGAATTTACACAACCCATTGAAATGCGGTTTAATGAATTGATTACAGGGGTAAGAGCCGATCTGGCCATTAAGATTTTTGGAGAGGATCTGGATATTTTGGCCGATCGCGCACGGGAGGTGAAGAGATTGATTTCAGATGTTCCGGGGGCCGCAGATGTGATACTGGAGAAAACCGTCGGTTTACCGCAGATGAGCGTGAAGTACAGGAGGAACAAAGTGGCACAGTACGGACAATCCATTGAACAGTTGAATAACTACGTTTCCATGGCCTTTGGCGGGGCTGCTGCCTGAGTTGTATTTGAGGGAGAGAAGCGTTTCGACCTGATGGTGAGGCTGCTGCCAGGGTATCGCAATGATATTGAACACATCAGGAACCTTCCGGTTGAACTGGCCAATGGAACCCAGGTTCCTTTGAGGGAACTGGAATTGCCGGCGGGTTACTATATCGATTATGGCGGACAGTTTGAAAACCTTCGAAATGCTTCCAAGAGGCTAAAGCTGGCAGTTCCCATTGCCTTGCTTCTGATCTTTATTTTTCTCCATTTTGCATTCAGGTCCTTTAAAGAAGCAGCCCTGATTTTCACCGCTGTTCCTCTCTCCATTGTGGGCGGGGTCTTTCTGTTGTGGATCAGGGGGATGCCATTCAGTATCTCGGCAGGAATCGGGTTTATTGCCCTGTTTGGAGTGGCGGTGTTGAATGGTATCGTTTTAATAGAACACCTGAAAGACCTGAAGAGCCAGGGCATTGTGGATATGCGTGAAAGGGTATTGAAAGGAACACGCGAGCGTTTGCGTCCGGTTCTGCTGACCGCAGGAGCTGCTGCGCTGGGCTTCTTACCCATGGCAATTTCCAATTCAGCGGGTGCAGAGGTGCAGCGACCTTTGGCCACAGTGGTGATCGGCGGACTGGTTACCTCCACCTTACTTACCATGCTGGCACTGCCCCTGTTGTATGCTGTGGTGGACGAAATCACGGGGATCAGGTTGTGGCCTCCCAGGCTAAAGAGGCAAAAGGGAGTTCAAATTTTCCTGTTGTTATTAATCCCTGCAATCGGGTTCTCTCAATCTGCAAACCCGGCCGGAAACGAACCGGAGGTGTTGGTTCTGCCCGGTATTTTAGAGATTGCATACATGAACAACGGGGAGCTGGAGGCAACCCGGTTAAGGGCTGAAG
Organism: Bacteroidales bacterium; assembly: GCA_029938715.1. Classification (GTDB taxonomy): domain Bacteria; phylum Bacteroidota; class Bacteroidia; order Bacteroidales. The sequence continues at coordinate 3,339 of JAOZUK010000178.1, forward strand.
AACAACGGGCACTTATCCGAACGGCCTATTCCATCGACAAAACCAACTTTTATTACAGTTTCGATGAAAACAACATTGCCGCCAATGATTATCCCATTGGAGTGATTGGAGGTGAACAGCGCTTCGATTTCCCAACTGTATACTCTGCCCGGAAAAAGGCAAATACCATTGGGTATAACATGGCAGTGAATGAATATGAGGGTAAAAAGAGAGAGGTTACCAGGGAAGTATCAAAGGCTTACTATCACCTGGTATACCTGCAGAACCGAAAGCAGGTATATCATCAGATAGACAGCCTCTATTCTCGCTTCTCTTCAGCCGCTGAAAGCAGTTATAATCAGGGTGCGATGACCTACCTGGAATTACTTAATGCCCAATCGAGGCAGCAGGAGGTGTTGTTGCTTCAGCGCCAAATGCAGTACGATATCGATATTGCCTACAGAAACATGTCCACTCTGATGCAGTACGACAGCCTGTTTGTCATACCCGATGAAACCCTTGAAATGGTGGTGATGCAGGTGGATAGTGCATATGCTGATCCCCGCTTACTATACCTGGAAAATGCTGTATTGAAGGAAGGGGCAGAGTTAAAGGTAGAGAAACAATTGCTCCTCCCGGATTTAACCCTGGGTTACTTCAATGGAACCAATAGGTATGAAGGTGCCAGGAATTACCAGGGTTTTCAGGTGGGCCTGGGTCTCCCCATCTTTTTTAGCGAACAAAGGGCAAAGGTGAAGGCCAGGCAATATGCCCTGGAGGCAACCACGCATCTTCAGGCCCACTACATCAGAAATTATGAAAACAGGGTAGCTGAACTGGAAACCGGACTGGTGAAATACATGGAGGCCATAGCATATTATGAAGATACAGGGAAAACACTTTCCACTGAATTGGTACGTTCCTCACAACTGAGCTATTCATCGGGTGAGATCGATTTTTTCAGGTTGGCTGCCAGTATGGACAGGGCCATAGATATTGTATTGTATTACCTTGAGAACCTCAGTAATTACAACCAGCTGGTGCTTGAGATTAATTACCTGACATTTGACAATTAAATAACCTATGAAATATTCCTTACTTATTTTATCGATTACTTTACTTCTGAGTATCTCCTCCTGTCATCGGGGCGATCCTACGGCCAAAGAGTCTCTTAAGGAAGCGGTAGAAACAGCAGCTGAAGAATCTGGAGATATTACACTTACCAGGGAGCAATTCGAATATGCAGGGATGAAGATTGGGACTCCTCTGCCAAGAAGTTTCAGCAATTCCATAAAGACCAATGGTTTAATTGTGGCATCCAGGACGGGTGCAGCAGAAATTAGCACCCTGATCTCGGGACGTGTTAGACAGATCTACTACTCCACCGGTGATTATGTGAAAAAGGGAACCATACTATTCACCCTGGAAAGCAATGAGATTATTCTCTTACAGCAAACCTATGCAGAGGCTTTCCAGCAATTGAAACTGTTACAATCCGATTTCGACAGATTGAAATCTCTTTCGGATGAAAATATTGTGGCACGGAAAGATTTCCTGAAGGCCGAAAGTGATCTAAGAACCACCGAGGCAAAGGCAGAAGGACTGAAGAGCAGATTAAAAATGATCCATATAGATCCTTCTCAGGTGGAACAGGGAGTAATAGTTTCTTTCCAGTCGGTCGTTTCACCCATCAATGGTTCTATTACCAGACAGGAGATTGTGTTGGGGCAATATATTGAGTTAAATGAAACCCCCATAGAGATCATTGATACCGATAATCTGAGGTTAAGCCTACAGGTGTTTGAAAATTCAATGGCAGAAATACTCAAAGGCCAGGAGGTTATATTTTCAGTACCCGACAGACCTGAGATAAAGCTCAATGCTACCTTGAGTCAGCTGGGGAAAACTGTATCAGCTGAGACCAGGTCGGTGAAGTGTTATGCCGAGATAGACCCGGAAGAGAGGAGTTTATTTTTGGACAAAATGTATGTGGAAGCGGAGATTATTACCTGTGAAAGAGAGGTGCTTGCACTGCCCGAAACGGCATTGATACGTGAACCCGACAGGGATTATGTATTGATCCTTTTGGAGGAGAACGACCAATACTATACCTTCAGAAAGATGCCGGTGCAAACCGGGGTAACCCGGCAGGGATTTACCGAAATACTGGATGATGATTTATCTTCCCTGCTGGTGGAAGGTGTTTTCAGCCTGTGGACGGATGAGTGACCTTAGCCCCTTAAAACCTTAACAACACCGTGGTGCCTTTCCCGGGTTCAGATTCAATAATTATCTGCCCACCATGGAGACGGATAATCTGCCTGCAGAGGCTTAATCCGATGCCCGATCCCTCCATTCGGGTGGTAAAGAAAGGTACAAATACCTGTTCCAGTTTATCGGGTTGAATCCCCTCCCCATTGTCGCGGATGGTGAGGCAAAAGTGCCCACCGGGATCGGTATGGCAGGACAACTCAATCTCCGGTTCTTTGGTATTACTTACCGCTTCCAACGCGTTCTTTAATAAGTTGATCAATACCTGTAGCATCATCTCCTCATCAGCTTTCAGCTCTGTTGTACAATCGTGCTGATTATAGAGAGCCACTGATGCTTCCTTCAGCTCTTCCCTGTAGAGTTGTTCCACCTTATTAAACAGATCTGCCACCTTCAATGTCTTCTTTTTTAAAGGAGGAAGACCGGTGAGTTTTTTATATCGTTCGATGAAGTTCACCAGTCCCGATGAACGTTCTTCAATGATGCCTACACTTTGAACCGCATCTTCCACTGCATCGGGAGTGCCCTTTTTCATTTTTCTACGGATGGCCATGGAGAGGGTAATGATGGGAGTCATGGAGTTCATGATCTCATGGTTGATGACCCGGATCAATTTTTTCCAGGACCTGATCTCCTGCTCCTCCATCTGGTTGCTGATGTCGTTGAGTGAGATGATGTGTATGATCTCACTGCCCAACTTTATCTGTGAACTGTTTACCGAGAGTTGAATGCTTCTTCCCCCGGAGTTAATATGTTCAATAAACTCACCTTGAGGGCCTGCTTTAAGCATTTTCTCTCCCAGTCCCGGATTGTTTTTTTCCACCTCTTTCAGCTGGTTGATGGATCCGGTGGCCAGAATGTTTCTTGCAGCCTGGTTCATGGTCCGAACCTTACCGGAATCATCAAAACTGATAATGCCAGTGGATATATTACCAAGTAACGCTTCCAGGTATTGAGTCTGTACTTCAAGGTCGATGTGGTTCTCTTTAAACTCATGGATCAGATTTTCCAGACTTTCATTGAGCCCTCTGAAGTACTTATCGGTAAAGCGCCGGGTGTAGCTTAACGAAGGATCGTTCTCCTGCATATGGATAAGGAAATTGCTTAACATCCGGTTGGACCGGTTCACAAAGTAGATTAACCTTAAGACCAGTAGCAATGCCACCACGGCCATCCCGGCTGCAGTGGAGGGTTGTTGCCGGGTATACAGGAAATAGAAAAAGAGAAAAGCAGCAGCAAAAAGGAGCAGACAATTGAGGATAATGGAAATATAGAAGCGGTTATATCCCATATTTCTTCAGTTTTGCATAGAGGGTTGTCCTTGAAATATGAAGCATCTTGGCAGCCTTGGAATGGTTACCCCTGCATTTTTCCATGACCCTGAGAATGGTTCTTTTTTCCACGTCGTCCAGCCGGAATGAATCCACCCCCTCTCCTTCAGGCGTATCAAATAGGTGCAGATCTTCAGGTCCCAGTGAAGTGCTCTTACCTAGAATCACCACCCTCTCCATGGTGTGTTTCAGCTCCCTCACATTGCCGGGCCACGGATACTCCTGAAGCCTTTGCAAAGCTTTGTCATTGATAAACAATCCCGGTTTATCATACTTTCGGCTGTATTGTTCTAAAAAGTAGTTGGCCAGCTGAATGATATCCTCTCTCCTCTCTCTGAGAGGCGGAACTTCAATGGCCACTGTATTGAGCCGATAGAAGAGGTCCTCCCGAAAAGAGCCCTCTGAGATCATCTTTTTCAGAGGCTTGTTGGTAGCCGTAATCAATCGGATATCGATGTGTACAGGCCTGTTATCACCCACCCGGATCAGTTCACGATTCTGGATCACCTGTAGTAACTTGGCCTGGATAGAGAGGGGAACATTTCCAATCTCATCCAGGAATAGGGTTCCTTCGTTGGCATTCTCAAACCTCCCGGTTCGATCCACCTTTGCATCGGTAAATGCCCCTTTCACATGTCCGAACATTTCACTTTCAAACAGCGATTCGGTGATGGAAGCCAGATCCACTCCCACAAATATATGATCAGCACGTTTCGATCGACGGTGTATCTCCCGGGCAATCAACTCTTTGCCGGTTCCATTTTCACCAAGAATTAAAACACTGGCATCTGTCTTTGCCACCTTGTCCAGGGTATCCATCAGTTCCTGCATGGCTTTTGAGGAACCATGGTGCATTTGATAATTGCGGTCCAGGTCGGCTGACAATTGTTGCTGACGGTTCTTTAATTTTTTTACCTCTTGTCCCGATTTTCGCAAGCAGTAGGTATTCTTGAGTGTAACAATCAGTTTTTCCGGATCCCAGGGTTTGGTAATAAAATCTGTGGCACCCTTCCGCACGGCTTTAACAGCCAGTTCAATATCGCCATAGGCAGTAATCAGGATGACGGGCAGGGAGGGATCTGTTTTTTTGATTTCATTCAACCAGAAAATCCCTTCATTGCCGGAGGTTTCGCCTGTGGCAAAATTCATATCCAGCATGACCATATCATAACTGTTTCGCCAGAGCATCTCAGGCAAGCGAGAGGGTTTGGTGACCAGGTCAATCTCCTTGAAGTCATCCTTTAACAGAATTCTGAGAGACTCCAGGATCTGTATGTTGTCATCAATAATCAGTATTCGGGCAGGGATCATAATTGATTTATTAGATGTAAATTTAAAATAAATCGTTCAAAAAGCTGACAGCGATTGTTCAGAAACTGAACGCTTGCTTTACAATTTGTTATTGGGATATACTTGTAATTATCAGTAAAACAAATAGATAGGGATATTTTCCGATTTTTGGCATCCAATTGGTACTGGTGGGATAAACCCATAAACTATGATATTCAGCTATTTTAAATATGCCTTCCGCAACC
>JAOZUK010000486.1 GCA_029938715.1 Bacteroidales bacterium
CATACAATCTTCTGAAGTGATACCCGCAGATGGTAAACATCACAGTGTAAGGAAAAAGGTGTGGACGGTGCCACAGGGTCCAAATCAGGACTCTCCAAAAATCACCTCGACCTTCCCCGATAATTCCCATTGTAAAGATAGATCTGAAAAAGGCCAATAAATAGTAACGATCAATTCTAATGAGTTTGCTGTTGGTTTGTCGTAAGTTTAGCAAACACTGACGAATTCTGTTGTAATAAGGCTTAATGGTATAGGTGTTCTGAAGTACCGATTGATATCCTTTGAGTAGTTCACCAGTACTCATTCTGGGAACAAAATTCATTGAAAAATCTGTGTTGTTTCCTGTCACCTCTGTAGTAATCCGGTTTTCTTCTTCAAGACGTTTATACAATCTTGTATTTTTCGGAGCATTCAGCAATCCTATCATGGCCCAAACTATCCCACTCGGTTGGATAAAGTCAATCTGTTGATCAAATATCGATGTTGTATCACTATCAAATCCGAGGATAAACCCGCCTGAAACAAGCATTCCCGCATTCTGTAATTCCCTTACATTTTGGAGCAAATTCCTGTTGGTGTTTTGAATCTTATTACATTCCTGATTAGAAAGCTCTGATGGCGTTTCGATGCCTATGAATGTTGAATTAATGCCCGCATCAAGCATCATTCTTATTAATTCCGGATCATCAGCCAGGCTAATGGGTGTTTGAATGTTGAAAATGAAAGGGTATTTATGTTGCCGCATCCATCTAATGATGACAGGAAGCAAATGGTTCTTAATCTCATTCTTATTTCCAATGAAATTGTCATCAACAATGGAAACACTGCCTCTCCATTTAAAGCGATACAGGGCGTCCAGCTCCTTAAGTACCTGGTCGGTTTGCTTCAGCCTGACTTTTTGACCAAGCATGGAAGTAATCTCGCAGAAATCACATGAGAAAGGACATCCTCTTGAAATTTGCAGGCTCATGGACGCATATGATTTCCTTTCGAGTAAATAGAAATCCGGAGCTGGTGAATACCTTAGGTCAGCATAACTTCCGGTCTCATATACCCTTTTTAGACGCCTGCCGATTGTCAGATCATCAAGAAATGGATTGATGGTTACTTCAGCTTCATTGAGTATAAAGTGATCCACCTGAGGGTAATTGTCCATATCATGTGTAAAAAGGGGCCCTCCAGCCACTATTTTCACCTCAAACTGCAAACACTCACGGATGATCATTTTCACCGATTCCTTTTGAATGTGCATGGCACTTATAAATACATAATCAGCCCATTGGAGATCATCAGGCAACAAGGGAGAGGTATTCAGGTCCACCAGGCGCTTTTTCCATGTAGGGGGTAACAGTGCCGATACAGTGATCAGTCCAAGCGGGGGTAAGGCTGCTTTCCTGGAGATAAAGTGTAACGAGTGTTTAAAACTAAAGAATGTAGGTGGATACTCTGGATATACAAATAATACATTCTTATTCTCAACCTCCGTGAGCATGACGGATCATTTCAAGCATGTTTAATACTCCTCTGACATAACCCACCGATTCGGCCAGACCAGGCAGAGGATCTTTGCCATCTTTTTCATATTCAAAACTTATCACCTTGCTATAGTTTTCTTCAATTAGCATTCTTAAAAAACCGGGAATATCAATTACTCCGTGTCCAATTTCGCAGGTTTTTCCATCTTCCTCTGCTTTGTCTTCATCTTTTATATGTATATCAAGTACCCTGTCCATAAACCTGGAAGTCTCTTTGATGGGGTCAAGTCCAATTCTGGCAGTATGACCAATATCAATACAGAGGCCCATGCCGGGATCCATACTTTCAACCTTTCGATAAGCACTCTCAGGACTGGGATATTTGTCGTCGCCCGGTCCATGGTTATGGATGGCCAGATTTATTCCGGTCTCTTTTACCCTGGTGTTGCATAGTTCCAACAGCTCATGTTCGGGAACTCCTACAATTACTTTCATGCCTGCATTTTTTGCATAGGCGAAAGCATGATCTACCTCCTCCTTATTTCGCATGTAAATCACCCCTCCTCCATAGAGATCAATTCCTGCCTTTTGTACCTTTTCTGCCTGACTTTGAACTTCTTCGGCAGATAGCTCCAAAGGCAGATGCATACTTTTCAGACACAACTTTTTAATGTTGAGTCTTTGGGTCATAGCAATGGTCTCGTCCAGTGAGAACTCTCTGAATGTATAAGAAGCAATCCCTAGCTCGAAGGGGAGTTCTGCGCCTTGATTTTTCAGTGTAAGATCAGCAGCCAACAATGAAGGTGTCTGGGTCGCAATGAGTCCGGCACCGGATACTCTTAAGAAATTTCGTCGGGAAAAATGCATGGTGTAATATTTTAA
>JAOZUK010000487.1 GCA_029938715.1 Bacteroidales bacterium
GTATCTGGCCTGATCGACAAGATCAAGGAAGATGATGATGTAACTTTCGAGCTTACTGAAGGACGAAAAGGATTAAATGCAGTGAATGTCAAACTTATATAGTTGACCAGATCATTTCGTATTAATCTAAACCCCTTGCTGCAGCAAGGGGTTTTTTTGTAATTCCTGTTTTTCCGACTAATTTTATATCAAATTAAAAGAGTATGAAATATAACCGACGAAACTTCCTTGCCAGTTCAGCCACATTAGCCATGGGAGCCTCTCTGGGTCTACAGGCCAGGGATACGAAATACTTGGGATCACTTCCTGTGAACGCTGAGAACCCCTCATTAAAAGGAAAAAAGGTACTCTACACCTATGGCGGGTGGAATGGCCATGAACCCAATCAGTCAGTGGAACTTTTTAAGCCCTGGCTGGAGAGTGAAGGTGCGGAGGTTGACGTATTTAATTCACTCGAACCCTATGCCGATGCCTCCTACATGAATAATGTGGATTTGGTGATTCAGATATTCACCATGGCAGAGATTTCAAAGGAACAGGAGGCTGGACTTCTAAAAGCGGTGAAGGATGGCATGGGGATTGCCGGCTGGCATGGCGGACTGTGTGATTCATTCAGGCAAAATGTGGGCTACCAGTTTATGACCGGCGGTCAATGGGTGGCTCACCCGGGGGGTGTAATCGATTACAGTGTCCAGGTGATCGATCAGAAAGATCCGGTGACCCGGGGACTTGGTGAGTTTAAAATGCACAGTGAACAGTACTACCTACATGTGGATCCAAATATGAAAGTACTGGCCACCACTACATTCAGTGGTGATCATGCCGATTGGATCGATGGATGCACCATGCCGGTGGTCTGGAAAAAAATGTATGGCATGGGTCGGGTGTTCTATAATTCACTTGGGCATGTGATGAAAGATTTTGAAGTGCCAGAGGCCATGGAAATAATGAAAAGAGGGATCAGGTGGGCTTCGGAGAGTAAGTATCACCCTGCTGAGCCCTGGAAAAAGCCTGTCTACTAAAGGGACATCAGGGGATTATTGGCATCTGCTCAAGGATCCATTGAAGGATTGCTTCTTTTACCCCATTGGATTCAAGCAGTTCGGTTCCATGTGCTCCACTATTTTCAATGACCAACAACTCCCTGGGATCAAGGGTCATCTCGTACAATTCAACTGCCTGTGCAGGAAAATAAATCACCTCTTCTCCGGTATCTACTATATCCTGACTCCCTACTATATAGAGGATGGATTTCAGGGTTGCTCCTGAATACATGTAGTTTATATTCATGTTGGCAGGAGACAATGCCACTGAGGTCCTTACCGCTTCATCGCCGTTGCCCGATACAGCCATGGTTGCCCCCATGGATGCCCCCATCAGAGCGATGGAATCAGCCATAACCAGCTCGTTTTGCTGAAGAAATGACAGGGCTCCCCTTAAATCATTGGCCAGATAAACAGGATCTCTGATCAAATCCTGGATGTCACCAGGCCAGGAAGACTGACCATGACCCCGGCTCCAGTAAATCAAACATATGTAACCCTCGGTAACCAGATATTTTAGAATATCTGAATTGATCCATCCATTCACAAAAATGCCAAATTCGTGCATGAAAATTATGGCAGGTCTTCTGCCGGTCAAAGCACCCCTGTAGCTGACAGAGCCTTTAAGGAGAACTGAATCAGATGTTTGAAAGGATATGGTTTCCTGTTCATAGGGCATTTCAATGGATTTGGTTTTACTAACGAATATACTTCCTGGAGTTTTTACCAGGCTGATCCTGTAATAATAGGTTGCTGCACCCCGCAGTAATTCAAGCTTGGTGCCTTTGGTGTTGTTATCCTTAAATGTTTGAGAGCTTACGATTTTTTCAAATCCAGGATCATCGGCCAGGATAAAAGTAAGGGACTGGTAGTCGGCCGTATTGATCGACCAGTTGATTCGAAAACTGGTTTCGGTTAAATCAGTTGGATCCTGGAAATTAATTGAAATCTCAGGAACCAGGTTAAATTTTCCGCATCCGTTAATCAGAAGAATGAAAATCAATCCTATGAATGGATGCAGTTTCATATCAATAAATATACGTATTCTTTAAAAAAAACGGCATCCGGGGATTGGACATAAAAAAATAATGTCTATTTTCGGATTGCTAAAATCGAATAATGAGTAGTTACATTCATACAAATTGCTGGCGATGGCATTGGTGGCACCACCTTAGAGATGCTTCGTGGGCAATAGTCGGTTTGTAATAAGATCAATTTATAAGAATATACGCGGGGCATGTTAAACATAACAGCCCCGTTTTTTTTTGACATTAATAACTCCCAAAATTAAGAAACCATGACAAAGAGAAAGAA
>JAOZUK010000488.1 GCA_029938715.1 Bacteroidales bacterium
ATCACAAGCGCATGGTTTTAAGGGCAGTCGCGGTAGCATCCCTTACAGATGAGACTACATCCATGGGCCTTTTGCAAGAGGCTGCCGGATATATTCCCGCTGTCTGCTTTTCCAGGTAGAATCCCTGTTCATTAACTTCAAGCTCTAAACCCATTTGATTAGGTTCCATACCCATAGCAAGAACCACCATATCGAATGAATCCTCTCGGCGCCTTCCTGCCATCATGTCCTCCACCTCAATCACCAATCCATCTGAAGAATCTGCTCTGCGGATCCGACCTGCTTTTCCCCGCGTCAGTGTGATCTGTTTGCTGTTTTCAGCTTTTGCCAGAAGCTTTTCATTCCTCCCCGAAAGCCTGAGGTCGATATAAAAAACTTCAGAGAGCATTTTCGGGTAGTGCTCGGCAAGAGTCAAAGCGTGCTTAATGGTGGCTGAACAGCAAACGGCCGAACAGTACGAGAGATGGTTGTGATCTCTTGAACCAGCACACTGAATAAATGCGATTCGACCAGGTACTGTGCCATCGGACGGTCTGCTTAGCTTTTTGTTTTCGCGGGTGCAGGAAGCCAGCAAATGTTCAAATTCAAGATTGGTAATTATATCGGGCTCGTTTGAGTAATGATAATTCTCGATCTTCGAAGGATCATAAAGCTTCCAACCTGTGGCCACCACAATATTCCCAGCCTGAATCTCGATCTCCTCCGCTTGCGCATCCAATTGGATGGCCTCATAATCACATACTTCAAGGCACCTGGCACACTCCATCTTTTTGCAAGCATCCGCATCGATGGTGTATTGCATGGGAAATGCCAGCCCACCTGGAATATAAGCAGCCGGGGATGGGCTTTCGGGACAAACCTCAGCACATTTACCACAGGCAGTGCAATGGTTGTTAATAAGCCTGGGACTGAGGGATACCGTCACTTTGAATTTCCCTTCGCTTCCCGAAATCCCGGAGACCTCTGCCCCCGTATAATAGCTGATTCTTGGATTTGATCGAATTCGACGGTAGTTAATCTCCAATCCACAAGCCGGAGGGCATAACTTGGGGAAGTAGTTGTTAAATCCCGACACATTCCCACCCAGGTAGGGCTCTTTTTCAATCAATACTACTTCCTTACCAGCTTCAGCCAGTTCAACTGCAGCTGTGATGCCGCTGATTCCTCCACCTATGATTAAAGTTGGAAAGTTCAAAGTATAAAGTGTAAAGTGTAAAGTGTAAAGTATAAAGTTGAAAGTATAAAGTATAAAGGTTTCATGGTTAAAATTTAGTGCAGATCACGTTTGATCATCTCCCATTCACCCGATTCGGGATCCCAGCGGCAGTTTGCAAAGGCTTCCCAATCTTCTTTCATGGTAGGATGATCTGTTCTGAAGTAGTATCCGGGCCACCTGGTTTCTTCTCTGAAGAGCACGGTGCGGATGTGAGCTTCTGCCTGCCACATCCGGTGCACATTCTCCCAGCACCGCATTAATTCATTTAAATCGCTGGCAGCCAGCTTTTCGGAGTCTTCCTTCATAAAGGTCAGATATTCCAGTCCTTTGGTCAGAAGTGGTTCGGAAGTTTTGAAACCCACCGAAGCTCCCCCAGCATATTCATCCATGATCTTTTGCAGACGGAACATAAACATTTTGGGCTTGATGAAATGTGGATTCACATCTTCATCATTGGCATATTCATGATGCTCCTCAAAGGTTTTAAGTGGCTTAAGCACCTCTTCCTTTAGCCTTTGGATCTCTTCATCAGGTATCTGGGCCAGCTCGGGATGATCCATGCAGAAAGCAATGGCCGCCTTACCGGCAATGCGCCCCTCGGTAAATGAACCCGATGAAAACTTGTGGGATGATGCGCCCGATGCATCACCGGCAGCAAACAATCCTTTTATGGTGGTCATGTTATCGTAGCCCCAGAAATGCTCATCGGGAGCCAGATCTTTGGGTCCGCTGATCCATGCTCCGGAAGCTCCGGAATGGGAACTTATAAAATAAGGTTCACAGGCTGAAATTTCAGAAGGAGTCTCTTCGGGCATGATGTTGTGAGAAGCCCAGTTCAAGGCCTGGCTCACAGTCATATCCAGAAAATCTTCCCATGCCTCAGACTCCAGCTCTTTCAATTTTCGTTTGGCTTCCTTTTCGTCAGGTATCTGCGCCACCAGCTCCTTAATGGCTTCGTCGGTCCGCATATAAATGGGGCCATTGCCATCTTCAAGCTCCAAAAGCATCAGATAATTCCGCAGGTTGGTGGGTGTGGGTTTTGAGGCACCATAGGGGGCCCATTTCTCCAGCTCCCCAGCGCGGGTTTCCATATAATCCTCTCCTTTTGCATTGGTGGCCTTCGATTTGAA
>JAOZUK010000489.1 GCA_029938715.1 Bacteroidales bacterium
TGAAAGTGATCCGATCTCAATCCAGATAAAACATCCCCAAATATGACGAAGAACCCATTTAAATTGGCGAGGTGGTCAAATAACTCTGGCGTAGGCATGGTCCATCGAAATCGGCCAGATGGGGTCTCTTTGGTTGTTTTTTCCAATTGCCTGACCCTTTCATGCTCTGCCTGGTATTTGGATCAAATGATTCCAAAATTCCTTTAGTCCTCCGGCAAGGGCAAGTTCATTTTCTGAAGAATTTCAATGAACCTGGGATTGTCATACAAAGGTTCAAAATTGTAGGCTTTTGTTGCAATGTATGGCATAGTGGGATCGCGAATTTCATATCCTTTTTCAATCTGATCCATGACTTTATCATATTGATCTGCCTTGGTATAAACGATTGCCAGTTCCATAGAGCTTATGATATTGTTGTTGGCCAGATCTTCATACAGGGGTACTATTTTTTCATAGGCAGATGAAAAGCCCTGCTCATTGAAGATCCTCTTGATTTCCATAAAGGCTTCTTCGTCAAACTGTTCTCCCATAAGCTCCAGATAATGTGGTTCTGTCTCAATTACCTTATCATAATCTCCGCAAAGAAAAGACACTAGATTAAGAAAATAATTAGCCATAAGGTTATTTGGATTATCAGCTAATAGTTTTTCTATCTGAGTCAGGTCAGCCTCACACTCATTTATAAATAATTGTGCTGCTGTAAACATTATTTGAACCAAAGGATTTAATGGATCCAGGTCAATCGCCAGCTCGGCCTGTGGTAATGCTTCATCATGCCTCTGAAGTACACACAATAAATGTGCATACCAGATTCGCGATATGGCATTGCTGGGATTGATTGCCAGTGCTTTTAAAAACTCCCTTTCAGCCTTTGCCCAGTCCCATTCTGATACAAAAGCTATCCATCCCATTAAATGATGGGCTTCAGAAAGATCCGGATCCAGTTCCAGCGCTTTATTAAGATTTTCGAAGGCTATTGAAACGGCAGTGGAAGGTGTTTCAAAACCCATCTGTGCGAACGTCATCCAGACATTTGCCAGGCCCAGATATAGTGATGCCCAGTCAGGATCCTTTTCAACAGCACTATTCAAATAATCCCTGGCTTTATTCAATGATGCTTCACTGAAAGCCCCCCAGTACTGTTGACTCCTGAGATAAGCATCAAAAGCCTCCCTGTCAACTGTCCTTGATTTGGCAAGCAATCGCTCTTCTTCTGGAGTAAGTTCTATCCGAACCTCTTCTGCAATTCTCCTTGTAATCCCGTTGTAGAGGTTCAAGATCTGCCCCTTATCCTCATTGTAATCTCCAACCCAAATCTGCTGTTCTTCTCCAGTAGTACTTATCAGGCTGAATCGCATACATACGCTATCGCCAAAGCACATAATACTGCCCTCCACTACACCATCTGCATTAAGTTCTTCTGCAATTTCACTGGCAGACAATGCCGAGCCCTTATAAAGTTTCGATGTGGTTTTGGAGATCACTCTAAGTCCGCTGATCCGGCTAATATCACTGCAGAGCAAGGAGTGCATACCGGCAACCAGATTGTCATACTGTTCATCGCCAGTAATGTTTTCAAAGGGCAGGATTACCAAAGACTGGATGTCACCTGCACGTAACTGTTTGCCTCCACCCACAATATTCAGAACAATCAAACCCACAATCACCACCAGGCTGATATAGGTGGCGGCTTTCCATCCTCTGGAATCTGGAATTCTTTCTTCCGGGGTGACCTCTTCCATGGGCTTGGTCCTTCGCATACCTCCCGGGGTGATGTCATAAATCCAGGCGATGATCACATTGATAAACGCTCCCAGGATCAAAAGCCAGAGCACCAAGTTGATGCTCCATTCTGGAAAATTCCAAAGGGGGAAAATGATGCTGGAGGCTTCAAGGATGATAAATGCAGTACCTGCGTAGATGGCCAGTGAGCGGAGAACTTTACGGCGTTTCAGTTCCTGCCAGAATTGGGATAGTTTGTTGGGGCTATCAGGCATTTAGTGATAGGATTGGTTACTACAAGTTAAGGCCTTACTGAATATGAGTCAAATACTACAACATATGGATCAAATGATTCCAAAATTCCTTTAGTCCTTCGGCAAAGGCAAGTTCATTTTCTGAAGAATTTCAATGAACCTGGGATTGTCAAATAGTGGCTCACAGAGATAGCCTTTTGTGGCAATATAGGGCATGTTCTGATCGTGAGCTTCAAATCCTTTTTCAAGCCAATCCATGGCTTTATCCGGTTGATCCACCATCATATATCTGATTGCCATATCAACGGGTGGATAGTAACCTTTTTGAGCCAACACCTCCAACTGACGCAAAATTTCTTCATATG
>JAOZUK010000490.1 GCA_029938715.1 Bacteroidales bacterium
TTCTCGTCTCTTCTGGAGAGCAGTAATGGTGGTATCGTTGAGCTTCATAATCTCCCGTTTAAATGGCCAGTCCTTGGGGCCAGGTTTCTATTCTGTGGTTCATCATGGCTTCAAATCCCATGATTGTGGCAATGCTCGCATAGAAGCCCTGCTGTGTCAACCATGGGTCTATCCGGTTGTTTCGAACATCGGACACAAAGGATGCCATCTCTACATCAGTCCCATCCGTTTTTAATAGTTTATCCAGCAGATAGGTACCCTTATCTTCAGACGGATCCTCAGGTACCCAGCTGGCTCCTCCAATGGGTATGGCATCAAATACCTTATGTTCCAGGTTATTGATCAGCTGTATAATTCCCGCAGCAGGGGGTGGCTGCTCACTGAACTGATATCCGGTCTCGATCTCAATGGTTCCCTTAGGCCCCATGGCCTGGATCTCCATGCCATATTTCTTATTGCTGATCATGGAATCGTATATCACATGGGTTCCCGAAGGATAGTGATACACCAGGTTCACATTGTCAAAAACCTCCCTGCCATCTTTCCAGTAGTTGATCCCCCCTGAGCCCATCACATAGTCGGGTTTGTCCTTAAGCACCCAGTTGGTGACCTGGAGGTGGTGACTGGCAAGTTCTGTCATCAGTCCGAGGGAGTACTCATGGTACATCCTCCAGTTGATCTTCCGTTCCAGCTCTGGTGATGGAAGAGGTCGGCGCCAGTCGTTATTGCGGTGCCAGTAAGCTCTCATCTGGGTCACTTCTCCAATAGTACCCTCCTCGATCTCTTTCATGGCCTGGAGGACCCGGGTATTAAAGATCCGTTGGTGTCCTATATAGAGAATCTTATTGTTTCTCTCCCTGGCCTTGACCATTTCATTGCAATCCTCATAGGTTTTAGCCATGGCTTTCTCACAGAAAGTATGCAGACCTGCATCCAGTGCTGCCACTGTAATCTCCTTGTGTTTATGAAGAGGAACAGCTATAACCACTCCATCCATCTGCTCCTTCTCAAGCATTTCCCGATAATCCCGATATCCCTTAGCACCGGGAAGAAACTGACCTGCCCTTTCAAAGTGGGGTTCATAATCATCACAGAAACAGGATATTTCCAGCTCCGGGACACTCTTAAGGTGCTCGAGCAATAGCATTCCTCTCGAACCAGGTCCAATAATTCCTAGCTTTACCGTCTTTAAACCATCCTGTGCATACAAATCCTTTAACCAGGGCATTCCCGAAACAAAGAGTCCCGCTGCTGCCATGGCCGAAAATGTCTTAATAAAATCTCGTCTGTTGTTTTCCATTGATTTAAATCGTTCCGTTACTGTATGGACGTACCCAGCGAAATTCTACGCCCGGTACACTTTTTAAGATCTCTTTCGATACATCCGGTCCTGCGCTAAACAGAGCAGTAGAATAGACTTCGGCAATAACCGGATCTTTCGCCTTCACACTCACCAATCCATCGATTGTGATCATTTGAAGTGTGACGGGATTCACAATATGTCCCGAATTTGCAAACTTTTTTTGGTTATTCAAAGAATTACCGCTGGTGGATAGCGCTTCATCCTTCAGATCGAATTCAATGGGTTGTTGCTGGTTGATGTTGGGAACACTAACTCTCCAGGTTTCACCGTAGGGATGACTTCCAAGTCCATAGATAAGGCTCTCCCCAAAACTGATCAGGGCGCACTGAATCCCGGCCGCCTGCAGGATCATTACAATCTTTTTTACGCCGTAGCCTTTGCCATAGCCCCCCAGATCAAGCATTACGCCCTCTCTTTTGAACCTGACTCCCTCCTTCTCCATAATCAGCTGCTCCATTCCTACCATATCCCGCGTATTCTTATCAACGATCTGTTTCTGACCATCTCCCGATTTTAAATAGTCGGAAACGGGTTTCATGGTCACATCGAAATAACCCTCTGTTTTTTCTGACAGATGTTTTACATGGTCTAAAATTTCATACAGCTCCTGGCTTATCTCAATGGTTCCTGCATGACCGGTGCTATTCAGATGGGAAAGCTCTGAATCGAGCCGATGAATAGAGAGTAGAGAATCAAGTCGATGTAGCTCAGATTTTATCTGTGACATAAGCTTATCGCATAGTTCAGACCCCATGCCCGGGAATACCAGATCCAGCCTGGTACCCATGGAAGAGATATGTCGGTGCTGTGTCTCCATCTATTTCTTTTCAGAATCCTCCATTTTTTCTAAATTTACAACCATGCATCAGATAAATACAGCCCTTTGTTCCTATGGTATGTCGGGAGTGGTGTTTCATGGTCCGCTCCTTGAAGCTCATTCAGGTTATAAAATTAGCAAGATCCTTGAAAGAACCCGAA
>JAOZUK010000491.1 GCA_029938715.1 Bacteroidales bacterium
TTGAGTTCCATTTAAAGGTATGAATAGAAAAATAGAATTATTAGCCCCAGGTGGGGATGTCGATTCCATAAAGGCTGCAATTGCTGCTGGTGCAGATGCCGTCTACTGTGGTCTGAATAGATTTAATGCCAGAAATAGAGCAAAAAATATCACAATCAATGAGCTGAATGGAATATTAAGACTTGCTCATAACAATGGTTGTGAAGTCTTTCTCACCTTGAACACCATCATAGTTGAAAGTGAAATCCCTGCTCTTGTTGGTCTCTTGAACAAACTGGTGAATACGAGCATCGATGGCATAATTGTTCAGGACCTTGGGCTGTTTTATCTGCTGAGCCAAAAGTATAAAAATCTTAGCATTCATGCATCTACTCAACTGACAACCCATAACCGTGGCCAGATACAATTCTTAAAAACACTCTCTGCCACCAGGGTTAATCTCTCTAGAGAGTTGAGTGTTGGTGAAATAGGAGACTTGGCTGCGGTTGCCCATGCAAATGATCTCTTGATTGAAGTGTTTGTCCATGGTTCCCAGTGTATATCCTTTTCAGGTCTCTGTTATCTAAGTTCTGTACATGGGGGAAATTCTGGTAACCGTGGCAGGTGTAGTCAACCGTGTCGGGATCAGTATACAACGCCACCTGGAGGTGCAAAACATCCCTTTAACTTGAAAGATAATTCCGCTTTTTCTTTGCTGGGCGAACTAGCAGGTGCAGGGGTTGACTCGATAAAAATCGAAGGACGAATCAAAAAATTTCATTATGTCTATACGGTAGTTGATGCATGGAAAAAGCAGCTTGCAACATTTCAGAAGCATGGTCGTATTGAGGATGACAATAGTGTGCTTCATAAAGTGTTTAATCGCGGATTTTCAACCTCCTACTTAGATGGGGATATCAATAAATCTATGTTTATTGATAATCCAAGAGATAATTCAGCTCTGCATTTATCTGCACAATACGGTTCCTCTTCAAAACCTGCTTTACAGAGGGCAAAGCAGGAACTCTATGATGAGAAAACAGATATTATCAAAGAGGTTAAAGAAAAAATATCACGCTTGAGTATCCAAAAAGCTCCCATATATATTACAGCAACAGGAGCTGCCGGCAAACCGCTCAGGATTTCTGTGGTCACACCTGACACGTCTTTCAATCTCCAGTCGTCTGAGAATCTTTCCCGCATTTTAACAGATAATAGTCGACAGGGCGCACAGCAGATTCCGCAAGGCTCCGGAGGACATCAGCCAGAGAAGGGCGGCGCAAGAAAAAACAGAGGTTCCCTCGATCATGAGAGCTTATTGCGTTTTCTTCAGACTATCAATGATGGTGAGTATTGTATCGAGAGCCTCAGGGTTGAGCTTGAACAAGACGATCTGCTGCTACCTTTCCATGAACTCAATTCTCTGAAAAAAGATATCCTCTTTAGACTGAATGGTTGCAAGAGGTTGATTGGTCCACAAGCTGTACCGAAACTTCAAAAGCGATCCGATGAACCAGTCCGGCCTAAGCTTTCAGTCTTAATCTCATCACAGGAAGATATAGATATTTGTGAGGAAACTGATGCCGATCTCTATTACCAGATCCCCGATTCATTGGCACTGTCAAATTCTAAACATATAAAACTATTTCAAAAACATAAACAGATGGCCCCCTGGTTTCCGTCAATCTTAATAGGGGATGATTACAAAACAGCGGTAGATCTCCTTAAAGGGTTGCAGCCAAAGCGTATCGTAACCAATAATACAGGGATTGCCTATGAAGCCCACAAGGAGAAGATCCCTTGGATTGCTGGGCCGCACCTCAACCTTGTAAATTCCTCCAGCCTACTCTGCTTGAAAGAGAAATTGAATTGTTCTGGGGCATTTATCTCCAATGAACTCAACAGATATCAGCTGAAATGTGTGCAGCGACCTGATGATTTCAAATTGTTCTACAGCATCTATCATCCGATATTGTTGATGACCAGCCGACAGTGTTTGTTTCATCAGATTGTTGGCTGTGACAGGGAGAGGTTTGATTCCTCCTGTATGACGTTGTGTGAGAAAAATGTTTCGATTGTAAACTTGAATCAGGTGTCTCTTGTCATTGAAAAATCAAAAGAGAATTACCACAAGGTCTATAATGGAAGTAATTTTTTAAACACCGATATTATCTCTGATCTTCCGGAGAGATTCTCTAGCTTTTTTATAGACTTGAGGGGTGTAGAAACTAAGACACATGTAGACACAACTCCCACAGAGCTTGTGTGTCTCTTTAGTCAGGCAATTCAGGGGAATCCTGATTCAATCTCCGAACTCCATAACGTTATTTATCCTTCGATTTATACCCAATATAGCAAAGG
>JAOZUK010000492.1 GCA_029938715.1 Bacteroidales bacterium
CAGTCCCGGAGATAGTACCGGATCCTTGCGCATAAGTGGAGTGAAATCCTGAAAAAAGAAATGCAAAGACTAAAACGATAACCGTAACGAAGGATTTAAACATGCAATCTCAATATTAATGTGATCATTATAGCTTAATTATTGATGAGTCTAAAATAGATCTTTTGAGAAGGCAGCACCATGTATTTTTGTCCAAAAAACAACAGAAAATCGTACATGAATTTTTACTTATTAAAGACATCTCTTTGGGAATTGATCAATACCCATTTGCCATCGGGACTGATGGAGGGCTAATGCTGTAGCCGACTTGATCACTCCTTTAGGACTTTAAAAACTAACGATTTGTCTTGCGAAGAAACGTGAATGATATACAAGCCTGTATTTCCTTTTATCTCCATTTGATGTGTGGAGGAAAAGATGTTCTCTTTTTTATATACCTGTCGTCCTTCGATGGAATAAGCTTTTACAGTTACGCTCTTTAAGTCTCCCAAATTAATATTTACCATTCCATTGGTTGGATTGGGGTAGACAGAAACACCTTTGAATAAATTTTCCGACGATGTTATACCCACGGTAGGATCTTGCAAAGTAAATGGGATCAGCAAATCCGGATATCCGGGGTAACTTACCGTAGCCGTGTCTTCGCCATGAACCATAGAAAGATATGGGCTGTCGTAAATTTTTGCCGGATTGAGATCTACTGTTTCTCCATTGACTAGGGGAGTGGTGGTAGTTCTAGGATAAATGGTAAAAGTATCGCCTGCGTTACTTGTATAGTTCACAGTGTCACGATTCCTTGTAAAGGGATTGTTGTTAACATCTTCTAGAGTTGTATAGTGATTGTCGAGAACATCTTCTTGAAAGGCTTCCAAATCATCGTAATTGGAAGCCTGACCTAATTGAATAATGGCAGGCAACCACTCATTATTTAACTGCATAATACGGCCATAAGCATTGGTAGAATCCGCCGTATATCCATATTTTCCGGGATTGATTGCGATAAATGCCTTACCCGTTTTAGAGAAAAACCAACCCGCTGAATCTACATGCATATCCCAAATTGATTTTGATATAAAAATTAAGGTATTTTCTCCACTGTTAGATGCATTTGCATCCCGTTGTACCAGCATGCAATTTTTGCGGCATACTCCGGTAATATCTGCATAGCTCTTTTCATTGGCAGCACCTTCACCATAAACAACAATACGGTCGTTTATTTCTGTAGAGAAATAGGCCCCCATTACCCTGTTCTGATCAAGTAATGAGCAATAATCATTATTCATATCAAATGTTAAGGTCCCCATAGTATAGTCAGGCGTCACGTAAGTTTCCCTTATTAAATTTGAATGTCCGTTTTCAAATCCGATGGTATATGTTCCGGATCCGGCTCCCGTACCTCCATCAAGCCCAAAACGGCGAGATGTATACAAATAGTTTGGGCGGTTCTTATCTGTCGCGATGGAGGTCAGAATTTCAGGCACACGGTATGAACTTACAGTCGGGATAAGCTCATAGGTGCGGGATGTTCCCACTGTTTCATGCCAGCCATAGGCCCATGTAAGGGAAGCCAACTGGGCTCCTTTCCACAAATAATTATCTTTATAGCATCGCGTCTCAGCCCCTCCACGCACCCCAGACAAAGTCCAGTCGTTCACAACATCAGCCCAATATAAATCCAAAAAATTCCTGGCAATTTCACGTAGAAGCGATGATTCCGCAAAGTCCAAAATATTGTAATACACCCCAAGTGTATACTTGGAATAAATAGGACTTGCAATCTCTACATTTATTCCTTCTTTAGCCCGCGTAACAAAATATTTCCGGAAATAATCGCTCCATGCATCGGCATGCTCCTGAATCGTATTCCCATCGGCAAGGGTACGATATGGTCCGTATGGCGCTCCCGCATTTTTTAATGCTTCAACACACAATAGATAACTGCCTTTTTGCATCGCATCATGGTTCTCGCTGTCATGAATACGCCATACACTACCCCGGGCATCTTCCACTTCACTGCGATGATTAACAAATCGCCACATCATATTTTCGATGTTATCTCTGGCTTCAGTTGTTAAGCGTGAATTCATTGTTGAATCACAATAAATTCGCCATACAAGATGTAACCAGAAATAAGAATCAAAATCGATGCCTGGTGCATCGGG
The DNA here is from genome assembly GCA_029938715.1 of Bacteroidales bacterium. GTDB lineage: Bacteria > Bacteroidota > Bacteroidia > Bacteroidales. The sequence goes on from JAOZUK010000492.1 coordinate 2,163, forward strand.
CACAGGGAACTCTGTATAAAACCGATTGATTAAACTATTGGCTATGGGTATATTTGTATCGCTGTAAAAACAGGCCAATGCATAGGATGGTAATCCAGCTGTATTCGACACTGTATCCGGCCATATACTGGTGATGTTTTTCATAACCATCTGGTTCATACGATCATCTGTTTG
>JAOZUK010000179.1 GCA_029938715.1 Bacteroidales bacterium
CTATGGCCGCGTTGCTCCGGATGATGTGGAAGGAATCATAAAGGAGTATTTGAACGGACTTCACTGATACTGGCCTGTTATTCACCACCTTTTCTTATTCTTTTACTGCCAGATTTGATTATAGGTCGGAAATATGCTACTTTTGGAGTGGACGTAAGATTGGAAAAATTGAAATAATGAGGTTGAGAACATTAACCCCCGTATTGGTTATTTCCAGTCTTTTAATTACTACTACTTGTACAGAGGATAAATCGGCGGTACTTATGCCTGTAACCACCGATTCGGAGCTGGCCCTTGAACTATTCGAAAGCGGAATGATGGCATTCGATCAGATCAAACTGAGTTTGGCATGGCATAATCTTGATCTTGCGGTAAAGGAAGATCCGGATTTTTTTATGGCCTCTTTCTGGATGTATTTCATGTCCAGTAAGAACTCAAAAAAGGTTGCTGAGAAAGCATTGCAGGCCAACGCCTCATTTAACGATGGTGAAAAGCACATCAGAAGTGCATTTAAATATTTGCTAGATGGGCAGGATGAGAAAGTAGTCGAACAACTTCAGATGGTTATAGATCTCTATCCGGCTGATCCGCATGTTCACAAGATCCTCTATATTCTTCAGTTTCAATTTATGAAGGACTATGAAGGAGCGATAAAGTCTATTAAAAGAGCAATTGCTTCTACCGATGAATACCCACTTGCTTACAACCAGCTGGGATATGCCTTAATGGAGCTTGAGGAGTATGATGAAGCTGAAAAGGCTTTTGATCAATACATTAAATCTGCTCCGCATCTGGCCAATCCATATGACTCAAAAGGTGACTTTTACATGACCACCAAGCAGTATGAAAAAGCCTATGATAGTTATATAAAGGCTTTTGAAATAGATTCCGGATTTACTGTGAGTGAAAAGAAGGCCAAAAAGGCAAAACAACTACAGGAGAAGATGTCACCGTAACTTGCTATTCACGGTTTTATAGAAATAGCTCTTCTTTTCTTCGGTCTCGTCATAGGTAAATACTTCCTCATTTTCATTGGATACATAATTTGCCATTGCAAAATCCCCAATACACATCAGGTTATGGCTGAATAGAAGGAAACCTAAGAGTATCGTGTACTGTGGCATCCAGAAAATAACAACCATCAATAGGACAGTATTGACTGTAATAAATGGAAGCATAGCCAGGAAATAGAGCTCTTTCCTGTTTACTGGAAACCGGTTTGCAGTTACATAAAAGATAAATTGTTGAAGATTAGCCCCAAACTGAATCTTCTTTGCCCCAAGAATCTTGTAGGCAAGCCCATGAAGGAGCTCATGAAACGGGATAATTATCAGGCTTCCTGCAAAAATCCCCAGAATGAGCTGTATAATAAACCCGGACCAATTGATCCAGCCTGTGCAAAACCCCCAGATTGAATAGATCCCAATACCTGACAATACAATCACATTGACGGCTGCATATAACCAGGACATAAGACCTTTTTTTCTAATGGTTGAAAGAACAAATGGAATCATATCATCGAAATTCAATTCCAGAATTTGGGTATACAATCCCTCATTTTGCAGCTGTTCAACATCAGGAACATTCGATCGAACAAATAGCGCCTTGTTTGTCATGGGTTTTCATTAATTTGGGCAGGCTATTCCAGCATCAATTTAGTAATTACCAGTGAATAGAAATCAAACAACCGGTTATTTCTACGCGCTGTGGGCATCCATTGCCCTGGCTGCTTCCTTCGTGTTCAGTAAATCAGTGTTAAATTACCTGACCATGGTACAATTTGGTGTACTCTGGTTTGGTCTGGGTGTGGTTTGGAACGGGACCTGGTTTATGGCCAGGAAGGAGTATAGAAGCCTTTATGAATCTTCGATACGAAAGACGATAGTGGCAACGACAGTGGCGGTTCTGGAAGGGGCAGCGACGGGTCTGTTCTATTTGGCCATCAAGGCAATGGAAAATCCTGCCGTGGTTTCTTTCATAGGGAATGTGGGACCGGTTTTCGTTACCTTGATGGGAGTTGTTTTGCTGGGAGAGAGGTTCCGAAACACTCAAGTAGCTGGTATTGTGATTACCATAGCAGGGTTATTTGTGATCAATTTCAGGGATGGTGGATTAGCCGGTTTCCTGGATCCGGGGGCAAAGTATGTAATCGGAGCCTCCTTCCTTTTCGCTGTGGCCACCATAGTAGGCAGGAAATACAATAAACTATTGATACCGGGTTATATGTCTCTGATTCGTTCTGTTTTACTGGCCATGGTAATGGCTGTGCTGTTTTTTAGAACAGACGGCCTTCCGGACATGCCTTTTCATATTTGGAGGGATCTCTCCATTGGTTCCCTTTTGGAGACCCTGATTGTGATTGTCCTGGCATACCAGGCATTGAAGTTGATAGAAGCCACCAAGACCTCTTTAATAATCAGTACCAAAGGCGTGTGGACCTTATTGTTGGCCTGGATATTTCTCGGTGTTTTTCCAACTGGAGTCCAACTGGCGGGGGGATTATTAACCCTGGTGGGTGTTTGGCTGATCACAAGGGAAGTAAAGGTTACTCATCGAGAATAAAACTATAGACTGTATGTTTTGAAGCCATTCGGGCATATTTTTTTGCCAGATGCTGCAACTCTTCCCGCTCGCTAATCCTGGAAAGACCCATATATCCAATGGCCTTATACATATCAGCGATCGGGCCAAATGATTTGGCCAGTTCTACCGTCTCTAAATATCCTTTTTTTGCATGGAGATCGTTTCTTAAGTATTTTTCCGAGAGCAATGCTTTCGACATGGTCCTTACCATTGCAGAATAGTCGTCTTCCTGTGGACTTATGGCCTCCAAAACTTTCCTTGCTTCGGCAAACTTGCCTTGATGCAACAGAATCGTTAGCAGAAGGCCCTGGTAATAGATATTTTGTGGGTATTTGTGATTCAACCTGGAGATATAATAGAGAGCCGAACTTAAATTATCCTCATAGTTGAGTTGAATCAATGACATAAAAAGCAACGACTCCACCTTTAGGTATACAGTATGGTCAATGGCATACTTTAGTTGGTCCAGGCCAAGCTGTTTGTCACCTTCCTGCATAAATGAAACCAACGGTTTATAGATCGGACGGGCTTCTGGATATGCTTCAATGTAGTAGTTGTACAGACCTGTAGAGAAATAGAACTCTGCAAAATTCTCCTTCAATTTAAAGCCTTCTAATGTATTCTGATACATGGTACCCAGGTCTGGAACCACCTTGATGGGTTTTCCATTATCAGCCCAAAACATGGCTTGAAAGGCCCGTCCAAACAGGTCAAAAAAGACCCCTTCCAGTTGTGTATGATCATTTTCTGTATAGGCTTCAGCCATCTGAACACACTTTTCCATTAGTGCGAGGAATTGTTCTGACTCTTTTTTCCCAGGAGTAAGGGGATAGTGCTTCCAGTATATGATGAGGGCATCAAGAAAAAAAGGGGCAGGGTGTTCCGGAGTTAGATTAGCAAGGATGAGCTGTTGCCGTTTTGCCTTGGTAAAAGAGAATCCATAGGTATGATCAAGACAATTCTCAACATGCTCAAGGAGATCCGGCCGGTCGAGGTAAGATACCTGGGATTTGGCTGATGTCCAGCTAAGTCCAAAGCAAATCAACACAGAGAATAGTCTCCTCATTGAACAAAGATAGAAATAAAAAGGGCCATCCACAGCAGCGGATAGCCTTTCAATAAGCCGGTAACAAAAACTACTTCTTTTAACAGAACTATATTTTTTTTTGCACTTTTGTGTTTTACATAAATAAGTATGATTCAGATTGGAGATAAGATTGTAAGCAGGGAATTATTTGAGAATCATTTTATTTGTGACCTTCCTTCTTGTCATGGAAACTGTTGCGTTATCGGTGATTCCGGGGCTCCTCTTGAGGAGGATGAGGCTGTTGTACTATCCAATCACATAAATGAAATCAGACCCTATCTAAGGAGAGAAGCACTGAGAGCCATAGACGAACAGGGGAGTTGGGTAATCGATGATGACGGAGATAAAGTGACCCCTCTTATAGGTCGCGAAGAGTGTGCCTATGTGGTATTTAACGATGGAATTGCAAGGTGTGCCATTGAACAGGCATTTGAAGAGGGGACCATATCTTTCCGTAAACCAGTTTCCTGTCACCTTTACCCGATCAGAGTCAATAAAATGGGGAAAGGCATTGCACTTAATTACCACCGCTGGGGCATTTGTGAGCCTGCGCGGATCATGGGGAAAAAGGAGGGAGTTCCGGTCTTCATGTTTCTGAAGGATCCCATTGAAAGGGTTTATGGCAAGGAGTTTTATCAAGAGCTTGAGCTTATTTATAGCGAACTGAATAAAGAGGTTACCGGGTAAGATCTATTAATTATTATACACCTATACAATATGGAAACAATTAAGAACTATGTAGAGACAAACAAGGAGAGGTTCCTTGAAGAGCTTTTTGAATTGATCAGGATTCCTTCCATCAGCGCAAAAGCTGAAGCAAAAGATGACATGTTAAAAAGTGCAGAGTATATAAAGGCTGCACTGATAAGTGCCGGTGCAGATCATGCAGAGGTTAAGGAAACAAAGGGCTGGCCTGTTGTTTACGGCCATAAAATTATCGATGAATCTTTGCCTACCGTACTTGTTTACGGCCATTATGATGTACAACCCGTTGAGCCACTTGATTTATGGGATTCGCCGCCTTTCGAGCCTGAGGTAAGGGATGGAAAGATCTATGCTCGTGGTGCTGATGATGACAAGGGTCAGCTCTATATGCACGTAAAAGCTTTCGAGCTAATGAACAGAACAGGTACACTCACTTGTAATGTGAAATTTATGATTGAGGGCGAAGAGGAGATTGGCTCTCCAAGCTTAAAGCAATTCTGTAAGGAAAACAAGGAATTACTGAAGGCCGATGTAATACTGATTTCTGATACAACTATGATTGCTCAGGATACACCATCCATTACTGTTGGTTTGCGGGGATTGAGCTTTATGGAGGTGGAGGTGACCGGTCCAAACCGGGATCTGCATTCGGGTTTGTTTGGAGGGGCTGTGGGTAATCCTGCTAATCTGCTGGCTAAAATGATAGCTTCTCTTACCGATGAGAATAACCACATAGCCATTCCGGGATTTTATGACGATGTGCAGGAGGTTTCGGACAGCGAACGGAGTGAGATGGCAAAAGCTCCATTCAGTGAAGAGGCGTATAAAAAAGCACTCGATATTAATGAGGTGGTGGGCGAAGCTGGATTCTCATCCAATGAGAGAACCGGTATCAGGCCAAGCCTGGATGTGAATGGGATATGGTCTGGTTATACCGGTGAAGGGGCTAAAACAGTACTCCCCTCAAAGGCATATGCCAAGATCTCCATGCGATTGGTCCCCAACCAGGATTCCGGGAAAATTGATGAACTGTTTATTAAGCATTTCGAAAGTATTGCACCTGAAGGGACAAAAGTTAAGGCTAAAAGCCTGCACGGGGGACAGGGGTATGTAACCCCCATTGACTTCCCGGCATACAGAGCAGCCAGCAGTGCCATTGAGGAGAGCTTTGGAAAACAACCCATCCCGGTGCGAAGTGGAGGCAGTATTCCCATTGTTTCAGATTTTGAAGAGGTGCTGGGTATAAAATCAATTCTGATGGGTTTTGGTCTGGATTCTGATGCGATCCATTCACCCAACGAAAATTATCCTCTTTTTAACTTCTATAAAGGGATTGAAACCATCCCTCTGTTCTACAAGTATTTTGTAGAAGAGATGAAGTAAACGATCCCTTACATATTTGATTATTGAACCGCTGGCAATTTGCTGGCGGTTTTTCTTGTAAATGCCATATATTTCTGATAATGGTAATAAAAATACAGGTATTAATGTATAAAAATATAAAATGCACGGCTTTAGGTATAAAAAGAAGGGGGTAGAAATAAAAAAAAGTATATATTTGCAGCATCAAACCCTAAAATCAATTCAATTTAAATAAAAAATTATGGCCATTATCAGATTTAAAGCACTGGAACAGGTTTTTGACAGGAAGCCAAATCATGTAAGCCCTCCCTCAGATAAAACGTCAGATTATTTTGGAATTAATGTCTTTGATAAGGTGAAGATGCAAAAGTACCTCTCCAAAGATGCTTTTAATCATGTGATGGATGCAATTGAAAAAGGAACTCCCATTGACAGAAGGAAAGCAGATGCAGTAGCAACAGGTATGAAGGCATGGGCCACTGAAAGGGGTACCACACACTATACGCACTGGTTCCAGCCATTGACAGGTGGAACTGCTGAGAAGCACGATGCATTTATACAGCTTAACCAGTATGGGGGTGTGGTTGAAGCATTTGCTGGCAGTGCGCTGGCTCAACAGGAGCCCGATGCCTCTTCTTTCCCCAGCGGCGGGATCCGGAATACTTTCGAAGCCCGTGGTTACACTGCCTGGGATCCTTCATCACCAGCATTTATTATTGACAATACCCTGAGTATACCTACTATATTTATATCCTATACAGGGGAAGCACTGGACCATAAAGCTCCACTGCTTAAGGCATTGAACGTAATTGATAAAGCAGCTACTGAAACCTGCCAGCTGTTTGATAAGAATGTAACCAAGGTGCATGCGAATCTGGGTTGGGAACAGGAATATTTCCTCATTGATGAAGCACTCTATTATGCACGACCCGACCTGGCATTAACCGGACGTACACTGATGGGTCACGCTTCAGCCAAGGACCAGCAGTTGGATGATCACTATTTCGGGTCTATACCTGAGCGTGTTACGGCATTTATGCATGATCTTGAATCGGAATCATATAAGCTGGGAATACCGGTAATTACGAGGCACAATGAGGTGGCACCCAATCAGTATGAATTAGCTCCTGTCTTTGAGGAGTGTAACCTGGCTGTGGACCACAATGTATTGTTAATGGACCTGATGAAAAAAGTGTCCAGGCATCACGGGTTCAGGGTGCTGTTCCACGAAAAGCCGTTTCGGGGTATCAACGGTACAGGTAAGCATAACAACTGGTCACTAGCCACAGATACAGGAGTAATTCTGCACAAGCCCGGGAAGAATCCAAAATCCAACATGCAGTTTCTTGCCTACGTTGTAAATACCATTAAAGCGGTTTATGACCATCAGGATCTTTTGAGGGCCAGTATTGCTTCGGCTTCCAACGCTCATCGACTGGGTGCCAATGAAGCTCCGCCTGCCATACTATCCTGCTTTCTGGGAACAGAGGTATCGGCCATGCTTGATCAACTGGAGGAACAGGTAACCAATAAGAAGATGACCCCGGATGAGAAGACAGCACTCAAATTGGATATTGGAAAGATTCCTGAAATTTTACTTGATAATACGGACAGGAACCGGACTTCACCCTTTGCTTTTACCGGAAACCGTTTTGAGTTCAGGGCTGTAGGTGGAAGTTGCAATCCAGCCACACCCATGACCGTATTGAATGCTGCAGTGGCTGCCCAGCTCATTGAATTCAATGGTGAGGTTGAGAAACTGGTAGACAACGGTGTAAAGAAAGATGAGGCTATTTTCCAGGTGTTAAGAAAATACATCATTGCTTCCAAAGCCATTCGATTTGAGGGCGACAATTATAGCGATGACTGGGTAAAGGAGGCTGAGAAACGTGGACTGACCAATGTGACAGATGTCCCTGAAGCACTTTCAGCTTACCTATCAGATAAATCCCGGAAACTATTCTTTGATCTTGGAATCTTCACCGAGTCGGAGCTGGAAGGACGTGTTGAAGTAATGTTCGAACAGTATACCTTGAAGATTCAGATCGAAGCTCGGGTGCTGGGTGATCTGGCCATTAATCACATTGTCCCAACTGCCGTTAAGTATCAAAACAGGTTGATGGAGAATGTGCTGGGATTAAAAGAGATCTACGGAGAGGAATACAAGGATCTGGCTGGAAACAGGATAGAATTGATCAAAGAGATCTCAGACCATGTAACTGCAATTAAAAATGGTGTAAATGATATGGTTGATGCCAGGAAGGTTGCTAACAAAATGGATGATGAGAAGGAAAAAGCCAAGGTTTATTCTAAAAAGATTGCTCCTTTCCTTGATAAGATCCGCTATCACATCGACAAGCTCGAGCTTATTGTAGATGATGAGATCTGGCCATTGCCAAAGTACAGGGAGCTGTTGTTCTTAAGCTAAATCATACAATCGCATCTAAATTGTTCAGGCCTCCCGCTCTCGGGGGGCCTTATTCGATCTACAGGTATATCAAATAATCGGTGGATTATTGCGTTTTATATTCATAGAAAAAAAAGGTAATTTTATGAAAATGTTAAAACGGGTAATCGATGACCAATAAACTCATGAAATACACATTCCTGGCCGTGATGGCTAT
>JAOZUK010000180.1 GCA_029938715.1 Bacteroidales bacterium
TAAGATAGTTTTACTGTGAAGTTAAATAGCATCAGATTCCAACATTGAAATCATTTAAACAAGCCAAACAACGTCATCCGGCTACCTGGGTCCCCACTGCCTATTTTGCAATGGGACTGCCATTTATAGCTATTGCGCAGGCCTCAGCGCTTATGTTTAAGAATATGGGGATTTCAGATTCGAAAATTGCATTCTGGACTTCATTAATCATGCTCTCGTGGACATTAAAACCTCTGTGGAGTCCGGTACTTGAAATGTTCAAAACAAAAAAACACTTTGTTGTAATTACCCAGTTTGTTACCGGATTAACATTTGGGCTGGTGGCTCTTTCCCTGCCACTAAATAATTTTTTTACCTATTCAATTGCCCTCCTGGCGGTGGTTGCTTTTAGCGGAGCAACACATGATATTGCCACCGACGGGGTTTATTTGAGTGTATTGTCATCGAAGTTACAGGCCAAATACATTGGCTGGCAGGGAGCAGCTTACAACCTTGCTAAGATTTTAGCAGGGGGTGCTTTTGTATTTTTAGCCGGACAGCTGGAAGAACGATATGGAGTGGTTCATGCCTGGATGGTAGTGATGGTAACCTATGGAGCAATCATGATCATCCTGGCCTTGTATCATATTAAAATGTTGCCATCCGGAGGAGCTGCCAATAAGGTACAGTCGCTGAATGAAGGATTTCAGACCTTGTGGGAGGTCATCAGAACTTTCTTTCAGAAAAAATATATAGCATGGTATATTGGATTTATTGTCCTGTACCGTTTTGCTGAAGGGTTCGCCATAAAAATCGCCCCTCTGTTTTTTAAAGCCGCTGTTGCAGAAGGAGGTCTCGGACTTAGCACTTCAGAAATCGGTATTGTTTATGGTGTTTTTGGCGCGGCGGCCTTTGTTCTCGGGTCTTTGCTTGGCGGTTATTTTATCGCTGGAAGGGGCTTGAAGCGATCACTTTTTATCCTCTGCTGCTCCTTTAATATACCATTTGCTGTATATGCATTTCTAGCCATGACACAACCCGATAATCTATACATTATCGGAGCAGCAGTAGTATTGGAATATTTTGGTTATGGCTTTGGTTTTGTTGGCTTGATGCTGTTTATGATGCAACAAGTTGCGCCTGGCAAATTCAAAATGGCACATTACGCATTTGCAACCGGAATTATGAACCTGGGCTTTATGATCCCTTCCATGCTTAGTGGATTTATGAGCGATTGGCTTGGCTATAAACTTTTTTTCATCTGGGTCCTTGTTGCCACCATCCCAGCCTTCCTGGCCGCCTGGTTTGTTCCGTTTGGACATCCCGATAATAAGGGGCAGTAGAATCGCATATTACGTAATAATTTTAGCGAGTTTGATTAATTTTAAAGACGTTTAAAACAAATCCATATGAGTACTAAACCAATAATTCCCTGGGAGGAAAGGCCGAAAGGTTCAGTCGATGTAATGTGGCGTTATTCACAAAACCCGGTTATTGATCGCTATCATATACCATCTTCAAACAGTATTTTTAACAGTGCAGTAGTTCCATTTGGGGATGGATATGCCGGAGTATTTCGCTGCGATAACAAAGCGGTGCAAATGAATATTTTTGCAGGTTTTAGTCAAGACGGTATCAACTGGGATATCAATCACGAACCCATTGTGATGCAGGCTGGAAATACCGAAATGATAGAATCGGATTATAAGTACGATCCGCGAGTAACGTTTATCGAAGACCGCTTCTGGGTGACCTGGTGTAACGGATATCATGGGCCCACCATCGGCATTGCCTACACCTACGATTTCAAAGAGTTCTTTCAGTGCGAAAATGCTTTTTTACCATTTAACCGGAACGGTGTATTATTTCCTGAAAAGATTAATGGTAAATATGCCATGTTGAGTCGTCCGAGCGATAACGGTCACACCCCTTTTGGAGATATTTACCTGAGTTACAGTCCCGACATGGTCTACTGGGGTGAACATCGTTGTGTAATGAAAGTTACACCGTTTGAACAGAGCGCCTGGCAATGTACCAAGATTGGAGCCGGATCGGTTCCTATTCGTACCGATGAGGGATGGTTAATTTTCTATCACGGGGTGATCAACACCTGCAACGGATTCCGTTATTCGATGGGTGCTGCGATTCTGGATATTGAAAATCCAGACAACGTATTGTACCGCTCACAACCATATTTGCTTGCTCCATCAGCTCTTTATGAACTTGCCGGGGATGTTCCCAATGTGATATTCCCATGCGCTGCACTTTGCGATGATGGCAAAGTGGCTGTGTATTACGGCGCCGCCGATACTGTTGTAGGAATGACCTTTGGCTATCTTCAGGAAATTATTGACTTTGTGAAAACCAATTCCCTGTAACCATGCGGCTGATAAATCTGTTTGGAATAGGTGCAGTACTGATCCTTATGGCGGGCTGCACTTCCCCCCATAAAAACATTCTTTCTGAAGAGCTGGCAGTAGCACAGACGTTTAATCCTGAAACATACATTTGTTATCAAAGCTCCGGAGAAATAGTGGTGGATGGTAAATTGGATGAGGTTGATTGGGAAAAGGCTGCATGGACCAATGTTTTTGTGGATATTGAAGGAGATAAGAAACCAGCACCGACTTATCCAACAAGGGCCAAAATGTTGTGGGACACAGCCTGTTTCTATGTAGCTGCCGAACTGGTGGAGCCTCATCTATGGGGGACCCTGCATCAGCGCGACACTGTTATTTTTTACGATAATGATTTTGAAATTTTTATTGACCCCGATTGGGATACCCATAATTATTACGAATTCGAAATGAATGCCCTGAACACAGTGTGGGACTTGCTGTTAACCAAACCGTATCGCGATGATGGAGTTCCCATTGACAGCTGGAATATTATCGGTTTGAAAACCGGCGTTCATATCAGCGGAACACTAAATGATCCGTCTGACATTGATAATAAGTGGTTTGTGGAAGTTGCCATGCCCCTGGAGGTATTAATGGAAGCGCAAGCAGGTCAAAGCATTCCTGTGGATGGTGACCAATGGCGTGTAGGTTTCTCAAGGGTCCAGTGGCAAATGGAAATTGAGAACGGTGCTTACAAAAAGAAAAAAGGCCCTGCGGGAGAACGTATTCCTGAAGACAACTGGGTATGGTCTGCAACCGATGAAATTAATATGCACAAACCAGAGTTATGGGGGGTGGTACAGTTTTCCGAATCAAACACTGACAACCAATTTGCCGTGTATCAACAAGATGAAGATTGGGAGATTATAAGTCAGCTTCGGAATTTGTATTACCGGCAGAACAACTACATGCAATTATTTAACGCTTTTGCAAGTTCCACTGCTGAATTAAGATTTGATGATTTTAATCCACAGATTGTCATTCACGGGAACACATACACAGCAAGCCAGATATCAACCTCCGGAGAGTTTTACTGGTTTATCCGCGAGGATGGCCGGCTTTGGAAAGGGCAAAAATAGACAACTGGCCTGGTGGGAAAGGTTCAGCTTGTTACATTTTAAAAATAGGATCTAAATGAAAAAATCAACTACCCTGTTAATCCCTTTGCTTCTGTTAATGGGCGCTAATTTTTTAACCGTAAGCGCTATTGACATCATTCCAGAACCAAAGAGTTATGTGGCCAATGGTCAGACTTTTAAGTTGTCGCCAGATGTAAAGATTCATTATAAAGGGAATTTGAACATTCTGGCAGGTTACTTGGGAGAGTTGCTTTCGCCGGCAACCGGTTGGGATTTTAATGTGGAAGAGTGGCGCAGTAGAATCAAGATTGGCAACAGTATTCTATTATCAGTTGATTATGCAAAAATTTCAGAAAAGGAAGGTTATTCACTATCAGTAAGCAATCAATCGGTAAGTATTGTTGGAGGTAGCCCGGCAGGTGTTATTAATGGTATTCATACATTAATGCAGTTGTTGCCTGCTGAAATATATAATAAACAAAGGCAAAAGAATATGGTTTGGGAAATTGTGGGTGCGGAAATTGAAGATGCTCCGGAATATCCCTGGCGTGGAATGATGCTGGATGTTAGTCGCTATTTCTTCGATAAGGATTATGTGTTGCATTTTATCGATATGATGGGGATGTATAAAATGAATATACTTCACCTTCATCTAGTTGATGATTCCGGTTGGAGAATAGAGATTAAGAAATATCCTAAACTAACCTCTGTCGGTGCCTGGCGTGGCGAAGGACATGAACGTACAGGAGGTTATTATACGCAGGAAGACATAAAAGAGATTGTAACTTATGCCGCACTACGGAATGTAGAAATTATTCCCGAAATAGAAATTCCGGCCCATACACTTTCAGCCATTGCCGCATATCCATATTTATCATGTACAGGAGAACCACAAAAGGTACAGGTGCAACATTCTATTAGCGGCGAACTCTATTGTGTAGGGAAAGAATCAACATTTGATTTTATTGCAGATGTGTTTGATGAAATTTTTGCGCTATTTCCTTCGGAATATATTCACATTGGTGGAGATGAAGCCAAATACGACCGATGGGTAGCTTGTCCGCATTGTCAGGCCCGCAAGAAGGAATTAGGACTTGAAGATGAAAGGGAGCTTCAGTATTACTTAACAGGCCGTCTCCAACAAATGGTTAAAAAATACGGAAGAACCATTATTGGTTGGGATGATATTTTCGGCGGTCAACTCGATGAGCAAGCAGTGGGTATGGTTTGGCATAACAAAGAAAATGGAATTGATGCAGTCAAAACCGGGCATGATTTGGTTATGGCATTAACAGACTACTGTTATTTTGACGTACCGGAAAGTTCAATTCCCGGAGAAGTGAAAGCAGCTACATGGCTTCCGCCAATTTCCTTAGAAAAAGTTTATGCCTTCGATCCAATGATTGAGAATTTAGATGAAAAATACCGTCCTCAGGTACTGGGTGGACATGCTACCCTTTGGTCCGACCAGTTTATTCACGGAACCATGCTGCAGGAAATTGCTCCCATCAATGAAAACCGCTCGGAGAAATATTTTGATTACCTGGCCTTACCACGGATGGCGGCTCTGTCCGAAGCTTGTTGGACAAGCAGCGAATTAAAAAATTGGGGAGGGTTTCAAAACCGGTTACGAACTCATTACAAGCGTTATGATAATGCCGGTTATGGCTACCGCGTTCCGCAGCCTGAGCTGCTTGTAAAAGAAAAAACGGAAGGAGCTACCCTTGTTACCCTGGAAAATATGGTTAAGGGAGCTGAAATCCATTATACAGTAGATGGTACTTTGCCTAACCTCCATTCACCGGTTTACACAGTGCCTGTTGAGGTAAAGAAGTTATCTCGATTTCGGGCAATTACAGTAGTAAACAGACAACAGTTTTCGTTACCCCTTTACCTTCCTGAGAATCATGAACCTCCCTTGCAGGAAAGCACGCACACATTTTCGATGGATTCGGTCAATTTTTTACTCGATGGAAAACCCTTTCAGATTATTGCCGGCGAAATTCATTATTCCAGGATTCCAAAAGAATATTGGAGACACCGTATTCAAATGGCAAAAGCCATGGGATGTAATACAATTGCATCTTATGTTTTTTGGAATTACCATGAGACCTCAGAAGGAGAATTTGACTTTACATCGGAAAACCGAAATCTCCGGGAATTTATCGAGATTGTAAAAGAAGAGGGTATGTGGTTATTATTCAGGCCAGGACCCTACTCTTGCGGCGAATGGGATCTTGGCGGGTTGCCGCCTTATTTGTTGAGTATTCCTGATATTAAGCTAAGATGCATGGATTCCAGATACATGCAAGCAGTAGAAAGATATATTGAAATAATGGCGGAGAAAATTAGTCCCTATCTTATAACCAATGGCGGTCCAATCATACTGTTGCAAATAGAGAATGAATATGGCAGTTATGGCAATGATAAGGCATATATGAAACGGTTGAAAGAGCTATGGGAGGAAAATGGAATAGATGTGCCTTACTATACATCTGATGGAGCAACCACGTATATGCTGGAGGCGGGCACATTGCCCGGAGTTGCAGTTGGATTGGATCCTGGAGGCAACCAGAAGAACTTCGATCTTGCAAGAACAATGAATCCGGGAGTTCCTGTGTTTAGTAGCGAAACCTACCCCGGATGGCTTACTCACTGGAAAGAAAACTGGCAAAGACCAGATACGGCCAGTTTGCTAAATCAGGTTCGCTTTTTAATGGACAACAACCTGTCATTTAACTTTTATGTGTTGCATGGGGGAACAAACTTTGAGTTTACTGCGGGCGCCAATTCAGGAGGACATGGATACCAGCCGGATGTAACCAGTTATGATTATGATGCACCCATCAATGAACAGGGACGAGCTACCCATAAGTATTATGCGCTGCAAAAGATATTAAAACAATACCGGTCTGATGAGCAGCCTCTGTTTCCGCAACCTGATCCCATACCAGTCATGGAAATACCCGAGGTGGATATGAAACAATTGACCTCTGTATGGAATACTCTTCCCTCTCCAATGACTTCGCTCCAGCCTAAGCCATTTGAGTATTTTCATCAATATTATGGCTTTGCCCTTTATAAAACCAAGTTAATCGGGCGCAAGAAGGGCAAACTTACGATAACCGACCTTCACGATTATGCCACCATATTTGTAGATGGAAAATACGTAGGCTCAATTGACCGCAGTGAAGGTGAAAACTCCATTGAAATCCCCGAATCAGAAAGCAAAAATCCGGAGTTGGAAATATTTGTTGAAGCGATGGGAAGAATCAACTTTGGTCAGGAACTTATTGACAGAAAGGGAATTACTGAACGAGTATCATTAAATAATATGACATTGATGAATTGGGAAATATACTCCCTGCCTATGGATTCAAAATATATCAATACCCTTAATCAGGCTGAACACGCCGACAGACCCGGCATTTTCTTTAAAGGCGAATTTTCACTTGATGAAGTTGCTGACACCTATATCGATATGTCTGATTATAAGAAAGGTGTGGTTTGGGTAAATGGTCATAATTTAGGCAGGTATTGGGAAGTTGGCCCACAACACAGTTTATACTGTCCGGCACCGTGGCTAAAACAAGGAATGAACGAGATCATTGTTTTTGACTTACATCAGCTGGAGCCAAAACCGATTAAAGGGATAAAGGAACTTAATTAATCATGTTTGTGAAATAGAAAGAATTCAGACACTATAATAAATACAGGCATGAGTAATTTAAGAGAAAACCTGGTCGGGACCCTGAGAAGACAAGGATTTAACAAGCTACAGCCCTGCTTGACAGGATCACCGATTTTGCCTGTGACAAAGCAGCTGCATATGCCCGGGCAGGGGTGGATGTCCTGAGCCTGGGAGATGATATCGGTACACAGGAATCCATCATGATCGACGTCGGGTTCTGGGAGCACTGGCTGAAACCAAGGCTTTCTAGGGTTATTGAGATAGCCCGTAAAATCAATCCCGAAATACTAATTTTTTATCATTCCTGCGGGTATATTGTTCCATTTATCGACCAACTCATTGAAATTGGCGTTGACATTTTAAATCCAGTTCAGCCTGAATGTATGAGTTTTGATGAGGTGCATGATAAATTTGGGGATCGCTTATCTTTCTGGGGTACGCTCGGGACACAGGAATTATTGCCTTATGGAACAAAAGAAGAAGTGTTGAAAACGACTGTTTCGAGGTTACAAAAATGTGGTGAGAAAGGTGGATTGGTTATGGGTCCCACGCACATGATTGAACCGGAAGTTCCGTGGGAGAACTTAACCGCTATCATTGAAGGAGTTAAGGATTATGAACAAAACCTTATATCAACAAAACTGCTTCTGAAAAAAGGTTAGTTGCGGTGGGAAGAATTTCAGGCATTGTGGCTATGGCGATTGCGGTGGTTTGTGCGCCCCTGCTTGGAAGCATCGACCAGGCTAGTTTATTCAGGAATATGCGGGGATGATCAGCCCGGGTGTCACAGCCATCTTTGTACTTGGATTATTTTGGAAGAGAACCACCTCCACCGCAGCACTATGGGGAACTATTCTGTCGATTCCGGTTTCAGCAGCAATAAAATACGGATTTCCGAGAATGCCTTTCCTTGATCAAAAGGTGGTCACTTTCTTCATTATCTCGGGCATCATTGTAATAATCTCTTTACTCGAAAGAAGTGGAAGCAAAAATACCGGGCTGGAGTTGTCACGGAAAATATTCAAGACTGACAGAGTTTTCAATCTACTTTCAATTATTATACTTTCAGCTATTTACATAGTGTTTTGGTAACCAATGGCGTGTAGGCTTCTCCTGTTTTGTGAGATGGGACACCCAAATCTGCAACTTATCAGACCTTAATACTATTAGCCGCTTC
>JAOZUK010000493.1 GCA_029938715.1 Bacteroidales bacterium
GTATTTATGGGAGATGTAAACTCGGTGGCAACCATAATAAGTATGTTTTTTATGGTCACCTATGGCTCTCTCTGCCTGATATCCTTCCTGCACCACTTCGGATCCTCTCCCTCTTACAGACCTTCATTTCGCTCCAGGTGGTATATTTCATTGGTAGGATTTGTGGCCTCTATCTGGGTTATGTTTAAGATTGATACCGCGTTCGCCTTTGCCGCTATCACCATTATGGTTTTGCTCTACCTTTTTATCAATAATTATCATAAAAAGAGAAAGGGTCTGGTTTCCATTTTTACCAATGCCTTGTTTCAGTTAAACCGGAATCTGCAGGTCTACCTGCAACAGACCCGCAAGTCCAGGGGCAAAGAGGAGTGGAGGCCCAGTGCCATATGTATTTCAAGGGATTCGCTGCAAAGGGATAAGGCCTTTCTACTGTTGAACTGGATCAGTTTCAAATATGGTTTTGGTACCTATATACATCTCATAGAGGACTACTATTCACGGACCAGCAGAGTGAAGTCCACCGATGAGCTGGAAAAACTGATTAAGAGTTTTAAAGGGAAGGGGAGCCAGGTATATGTGGATACCATGATTTCACCCTCCTATACCTCGGCAGTTGCACAGGCCATACAGCTACCTGGTATTTCCGGTATGGAGAATAACATGGTTATCTTTGAGTATGACCGGGACAAACCCGATAACCTGAAGGAGATTGTTGAGAACTTTGCACTGGTGAACGCAGGTAATTTTGATGTATGCATATTTGGAAGCTCTGAAAGAACCATAGATTACAAAAATGGAATCCATGTCTGGATACGAAGCATTGATTATGAGAATTCTCACCTGATGATCCTTCTGAGCTTCATTATTCAGGGACATCCTGCCTGGAAAGGCAGTGAAATCTCCATATTTGATGTATGCAAAAAGGAGCATGAAGGGGAAACAAGAAAAAACCTGGAGGAGTTGGTTCAATCGGGTCGTCTTCCCATCACTTCAAAGAATATTCAGATGATAAGCGAGATACCAGAAGTGAATACCCGGTCTACCATCTCCAATCACTCGGCTAATGCGGGCCTGTCTATTATTGGTTTCCGAAGTGAGGCGCTGAAACACGAAGGGCCAAAACTATTTGACGGCTTTGAGGAAATGGGCAATATCCTCTTTGTCAACGCCCACTCCCAGAAGGAAATTGGTTAATTTTGAGGATCTGCTTGCAAGCGTTCCATCTTTGCCCATTTAAGGGTTTCACTTGGCAATTCCCCAAAAAGAAGCTTATAATCTCTTGAAAGCTGCCCCAGGTGACTGAATCCGTGTTTGGCGGCTGTTTCCGAGACAGACCTTCTACTTTGTCTGAGATCATGCCTGAAATCATTATGGCGTAAGGCATTAATAAAAATTTTAGGGCCCACATTAAAATATTCCTTAAAAGCATATTCCAGGGTTCTCATCTTGATATCCGTAGAGGAAGATATATTCTGCACCGTAAGGGTTGATAAGTCCTGACCAAGAATAAAATCAACAGCCTTTGAAATGGACTGGTCTCTATTTCTTCGAATGTGCACATCTCTTTCACTTTCATGCTGATGAAGAATATTTAACAGCATTTCAGGGATTTTAAACTGCACATTGTTTTGAAAATTAATTTTAAACGGGGAGTCTTCACTTGCGCGGACTTTCAAAAACAGTGCTTGCAACATACTATTCATGGGATATAGGTGCTGCTTCCCCATAGTTATCACTTTTGCATCTCCGGTGAAGTTTTCCCTAACCGGATCCAGATCATATTTATGAATTAACTCCTTCAGAAACTCCTTTTCTATGCTAATAATGTAGACATGAAACCCATCGTAAGAGACGGCATTTAACAGGCGGTTGTCAGGAAAGAGTAAAAGTGAAGTGTTATTTACCTTCCTGTAATGCCACCAGAAACTCTGTGTGTCAATGGCCGGGATGGCAATGGTATTATAACCTTCGGGGGAATATCCCGATTGAAAAAGGGTACCCGACATGCGTGCGTCAATTAACTGGATCACACCCATATCTATGGCACATAGGGATCCATGGAATTTTCCTATACTTATTTTCTTAAATACCATTTCCCACTGGTAGAGGTTTGATTCCAGTTTATGCAAATCATCAAAAACTTCATTTCGTATAATTGGCGTTGTTTTCATACCAGTGTAAAATATTAAAGGAGTAATATATCTTTTTTATCAGACTTTTCTTGCGTTTTTTTGATAATTCCTCCTCCCGTATAAAACTTTACTACTGGATCAATGTTAAATTCAGGATAAGAAAAATAGTACAAACAAAATTCAAATTATGA
>JAOZUK010000181.1 GCA_029938715.1 Bacteroidales bacterium
GCAGCTTCCGGCGGAAGCATACACAATGATCCCTGATAAGCGCTACCACAAGCAATTCCATATTGTATATGGTTTTATGTGGTACCTGCGCCAGCTAAAAGAGCCCCCTTTTGAGGTCTTCTACTCTATTTTATCCGGCATTGCCGGGGGAATCTTAAATCCTTTTATCCCCCAAAGCCAATTTGCGAAGCTGTTGCTTTATACGCTTATTGTTGAATTCTTTGAATAACCTGACTCCAGATGAAGGAAATCCTGAACCAGAAAAGCCTGAGTTCTCTAATTTGAGCGACTCGGTTTGTCGGGAGGATGTCAAATCATTCTCTCTATAGATATTATTAAGCGGTACTTGATTCCGCTTAATTTTTTATCCTTTGGATTGAATTCTGTCATCTTGTCAAGAATCTTGAAAACATTTTCCTTGGTTAAATAGTTGTAGCCTTGTTTCCCAGGTTCTTTGCCCTTTGGTAGAAATTTTTGTAGATCCTGGCTAGTTGTTAAGTTAATATGGTTATCCAGGAGGTGAATATCTTTGGGTAAAGCCTTTACGTTTAATTCAAAGTCCATTGTGATTGATGGAATAGGAGAAGGTCGTTTACATTTCACAAATATGGGAAAGGCGTAAAAACCTACAATATAGTTTTGTTTGTCGCCCCAGTCTTGAGCCTTAATAAAAACAATTTCAACATAACGTGCCTTCTCCTTATCTGGCATTTTTGACCACAATTGAGGTAACAGTCCGAAATAGTACCCCTTATCATCAGCAGGGTATTTTTCATGCGCAAAATTTAATGAGGTATGGGTGAAACCATGATCAACAACATCGCCAAAATTTGAATGGTTCAAATCGTCCTCGGTTGGTTGTTCTTTCCAGTCATTTGAGTTCCAATCTACGGTTGCCAATATTCCGAAATTCTTTACTGCCATTGGGTCAATATTTTAATTAAAAATTTGAGTACTCTCTTTTCCAAAGATATCGATTAGATTTATGATATCGCTTATTAAAATAATAGGAGAGGGTGAGGTTCTGTCGCATCTGTGAAAAAATAGTCATTTTATGCTAACAATGGAGAACCTTTCAAGAAATGTTTAGCTGAATATCAGCGCTTTATGATTTTGGATTGTCAAGATTTTGATTGAAAAAGCCCTATTCAGGATCAGATGCGACAAAACCTTATAATCTGCTTAATACTTTAATTCCGGCAATTGTAATGATCGTGATGGCAATTCTTTTTTTGCTCAGCTTAAGGCAATCGAAAGAAATACTTTGGTAATAAGACTATTAATATAAATGTAGCCCCCGGTTTACGCTGGGGGTTTTTCACCTACTGTTTACTTAACATCCACTGAATACTAGATAAGGCATACACATTTACCTGAATTTCGATCCGAAGCGCTCTAATATACCATGGGACCATTGGAAGGTAGATCGTCGATTATTAGCCATACGGTTTGGTACCGTAGAGGGCTATTTACAGTAGGTGAGGCCGGAGAGACCTATAAGGGCGGTATTGCATTTTCAAGGACGTGCCTTGGTTGGGGGGGACTTAAATGTATATTGAGATGGGGCCCCGCGAATTCTCCGTTATTCATAAACCATTGGTGATTTCTCAGGACTTCGAACCTTGAGTAAGGGTTTGGTATTACTGATAAGAGATCGTCCAGATTTGGTTGAACGGTTCAGGGAGGTAACGGTGTGCTAGCTGATATTCGTCACCTCAACACCTAAACCTTTATGGATTAGGCTGAAGATTTAGTAGAGCTAATGATCTGGTTTGCTCTGGTTGATTGGTGGGAGTCAATAGGTTAA
Source organism: Bacteroidales bacterium (assembly GCA_029938715.1). Lineage (GTDB taxonomy): Bacteria > Bacteroidota > Bacteroidia > Bacteroidales. The sequence continues at coordinate 1,808 of JAOZUK010000181.1, forward strand.
TTCTAAACAAGATACTTGACATGTACGTCTATCTATTATGCAGTAACTTGTGTTATCAATGCTAACCCCAGCGGTTATGAAAAAGGTCTACCTGCTTCTTCTCATTGCCATATCCCCGGTAAATCTATTCTGCCAGAAGCATCAGGTCTTTACTTTACAAAACGAAATCGGCCAGAGGATAGCTATTGACACGACCATTAATGATAACACCCGTTTAGAACCTTTTACCTCACAGATGACCATTAGCGGATTGGTTTTCTCTGGGGAGATAACACTACATTCTGATTCAAGCCTGGTCCGTATTGTTTTAATAGATCAGAGCTACAATGAATACCTCATTTATGAGACCTATCCCATCCTGTCAGGTTCAAGACAATTTTCAGTGGATGAAGCCGGGGAAGAAACATCACTGTTAAACAATATCACGCCATCCTGGGTAATAGTTGAACTTGTTGATGCTTCAATTTATTTGAAAGAGATCATCATCAGTGAGGAGGATCCAAATCAGGCTATTACCAAGGGTGCTTTGTTGCTTCAACAAAGCAGAAATAAAATAGACAGGATCAACCGGAATATACAGGATCTTGGTCAGTCATGGGTGGCCGGTGAAACTTCCATATCCAAGTTATCTTACCAGGAAAAGAAAAGCATGTTTGGTGGACGGGTTCCAAATTTCCAGGGTTTTGAATATTATGTGGGAGGTGTTTTTGTGCTGCCGGGCGTATCTTCAAAAACCCTGTCACAGCAAGAATCTCCTTATGCTGATGAATTCAGCTGGCGCAACAGGCACGGTCAGAATTGGCTAACTCCGGTAAAGAATCAGTGGGGATGTGGCAGTTGCTGGGCTTTTGCAGCTACAGGTGCCACAGAACTATTGGTGAATCTCTATTATAATCAGCATCTGGATCTTGATCTTTCCGAACAGGATCTGTTATCCTGCAGTGGAGGTGGTTCATGTGATGGCGGCAGTTTTCCTATTGCAGATGATTATATAATTAGTTCCGGTATTGTTAATGAAGGGTGTTTTTCTTATTCTGCCCTTCCTTTGCCGTGTGAGCACAAGTGTAATAATCCTGCTGAAATAATAAAAATTGATTCAACTAGTTATTATGCTTTGACTTTCGAAGATGAAATAAAGAGTGAAATAATTAAAGGTGCTACAGTTGGATCAGTATGGTCCTGGAAACACGCTATGGCATTGGCTGGTTATAAAGTTCTGGGCGAAGGCGATCTAGTATATAGTGATTATGAAGTCTTGATAAATGTATATAAGAATGATGATGTGTGTGGTAAAACTGCATGGCTATTTAAGAACAGCTGGGGGGATGACTGGGGAGATGATGGATATGCTTATATAGTAGGTGGCATAACAGTAAATGGCATTTATGGCCCGGTATATTCTTTGAATTACAATGATTCTGATATTGTTTGTTCAGACAATGATGGTGATGGATACTATACCTGGGGAATAGGGCCAAAACCTGCTCACTGTCCCGATTGTCCTGATGAACCGGACGGTGATGATTCCAGTGGATGCATAGGACCTGTAGATGAATATGGAAATATTACAATTATTTCAATTACCACCCCGCCGGTAGCCGGTGATACTTCTGTTATTTACGGTGAGCAAATACCGGATCTAACTGCGATAGGGGTAAATCTACAATGGTATGATGATGAGGATCTGTCTGATTTGATTCATTCAGGTAATAGTTTTGCGACAGGTCATACTCAGCCAGGTGCATATACTTATTATGTAACCCAGTCTGTTTCAGAATGTGAAAGTAACTCAACAGTGGTAGAATTAACAATAATAAATCCCGTTCCACCTCCGGTGGCCGAAGATGTTACTCTATATGTATGTGAACCTGTCCCCGACCTGACTGCTGTGGGAGAGAATATTACATGGTATGAAGCTCCTTCAAATACCTTTATTGATTCCCGGGATGGACAAGATTATAAAGCTGTTGGTATCGGTAATCAAAGATGGATGGCAGAAAATGTTAGTTATTATACTCCGGAAGGATCAAGGTATTATAACAACGATAGCGTGAATTATGCTGAAATATATGGTAGGCTTTATAACTGGGAAACAGCACAGAATGTATGCCCTGAGGGATGGCACCTGCCAAGTGATGAGGAATGGAAAGAGCTGGAGATTTTCCTTGGCATGAGTGAAGCAGAAGCAGATGCCACAATGGAGAGGGGTATTCTTGAAGGAGGAAAACTCAAAGAAAGAGATACTATACATTGGGATGCCCCAAACAGTTTAGCAACAGATGAATATGGTTTTACTGCTCTGCCTGGGGGAGGTTATATTTGGAATTCATTCATTGGGATAAATATTGCAGCATACTTTTGGACATCTACACCAACGGGATGGGAAGATAATGTTTATTGCCGCAGCATGGGCAAAATGCATGGTTCTATTTTCAGAGGAGGGCATTCAGAGATAATTGGACATTCAGTCAGATGTGTAAAGGAAAGCAATGAAATTCTCTCAACTGATAACTCATTAACACCTGTTTTCAGTGAACCGGGAACTTATAACTATTATGTAACGCAAACCATAAATGGGTGTGAAAGTTACCCCGATACAGTTACCCTTACCATTAATCAAACTCCACCAGCATCTGTTGCAGAATATGTGACCGGATGTGAAGGACCACGTGCACCCGATATAATAGCAACCGGTGAAAATATTCAGTGGTACGATGATGCTGATTTATCCAATTTAATTCATTCCGGCGATACATTGAAAACAGAGCAGGTAAGTATCGGTACTTATAATTATTATGTTACACAGACCATTGCGGGATGTGAAAGCCTTCCTGTTAATGTTACTGTAACCTTAAATCCTGTTCCGCCTCCCCCAACTGCCAAAGACACTGCATGTTGCGAAGGAGAATACCTTGTTTTTATAGTAGTGGGCGGTGAAAATATCACCTGGTATAATGACGCAGAACTAACTACTTCTATTTGGACTAGAAATAGTTTTTATGTTGGAGGATATCCAACTGAACGCGGAGAAAACATATTTTATGTTACTCAAACAATAAATAATTGCGAAAGTCCTTCTGATACAATCATATATACAATCAATCCTATACCTCAAGCACCCATTACTGAAGATGTTGCAGTATGTGAAAATGAATCTATTCCAGTATTAATAGCACACGGCGACAACATAACCTGGTATCAAGACGCAGATAGTACTTTTATTGATTCGCGTGATGGTCAGGAATACAGAGCAGTAAGGATCGGCAATCAAGTATGGATGGCTGAAAATCTTAATTATTATTTACCCTCAGGTTCACATTACTATAACAATGATAGCATCTCATATGCCGATATTTATGGACGCTTATACAATCCCTTTGCAATCTGGAAGGCTTGTCCATCCGGATGGCATATACCTGGTGGTTCTGAATGGCGGGAACTGATTGATTTCCTTGGAGGAGATAGTGTTGCAGCCGGAAAATTAAAAGAACCTGGATATGCACACTGGATCCCTCCGAATACTGCTGCAACTAATTCAAGTGGATTCACTTCCTTACCAGCTGGTTATAAAGAGACTATTACGGATGTCAATCTTGGAGAAGAAGCGGTCTATTGGTCTAGCCAAAGCACGTATCAGGATTTAATAGTCTACAGGCTCAGGAATGATAGTCCAATTATAAAAAAGGGTTATTTTGAATATGAGAGAGATAGTTATGCCAGTGTTCGTTGTATTAAAGATAAGAATTACTTTTTTGCAGGTTCTGGAGATTCGCTTTCCATATCAAATACTCAGACAGGATCATACATATTTTACACCACCCAGACCATTTCAAGTTGTGAAAGTCCTCTTGATACAGTTACTTTAACAATTAATCCAATTCCACAAGTCCCTTTGACTGGTGATATATCGGTATGTGAAGGAGAAGAAGTTCCTGATTTATCAGCCACAGGAGAAAATATTCAATGGTACACGGATTCCAAATTAACAACCCTGGTAAATTCGGACAACAGCTTCTCTACTGGACAAACACAAGCAGGGCTATATTCGTATTATGTCACCCAAACAGAGTTAAACTGTGAAAGTCAGGCAGAATTTGTAAATCTGCTAATCCATTCTTTACCATTTTTCGATCTTGGTAATGACACAATTGTTTTTATTGACCAGAACATTACTTTGGATATAGGTATCCCTGAATACTTTTATTTATGGAGTAATGGTTCTGATTTATCATATATTGAAATATCTGGTTCAGAGATTGGATTAGGAGATCATACTTATTGGGTAGCTGTAACTGATGCAAATTTATGCACTAATTCTGATAGCATAAAGGTTACAGTTATTGATCCGACGAAATTAAAAATCGCAAATACCGTTAATTCAATTAAAATATATCCCAATCCGGCGAGAAATTTAATAATCATTGAAACAAATAAGGCGGGACAATATTCAATCGAAATCACCTCCCTGAATGGTCAACAAATTCTTATGGCTGACATGGAAGGAACCACTCACCAGATTGATCTCTCATCCTTCCAGAAAGGAGTTTATTTCATCACCATCAGGTCAGATGACTTTGTAACCACAAAGAAGATCATTAAGTACTAGGGTAATCCCGATACGTTCATGAACCATTCTTGATATTTCAGACTTTCTCATCTCAGGTAGGGTAATGTACCACTCAGTAGAGATATGCTCTATAAGCTCATACCTTCAAGGTGCCTTATCATCGATATCGTAGAGCTACTGATCTGGTTTGCCCTGGTTGATTGGTGGGATTTAAGCCGTTAATTCTAAACCAGATACTTGACTTATGCGTCTTCAATATAGTAACTTACAATGAACATCAGAGCACCGCTGCTAAGTCATTATACCCTCTAGCCTTTGTCTACCTGACTTTAGCACCCTCTATACAGATTCAACCTATTTCTCTTTCAATCCTAAAACCCAACTGTAATGAGATACACAATCCTGTTCTCGCTGATCTTTTCTATTGCTATAAATTCCTATTCACAATCAACAGTTAATTCCATTTCGTGGTCCCAATTCAGGGGTCCAAATTGCTCGGGAGTTGCAGAACATGATGCCAGCCCACCTGTTGAATTCGGTCCCGACAAGCATGTGAAATGGAAAGTTGACTTACCCGAAGGAACATCCTCCCCGGTAATCTGGGCAAATCAGCTTTACTTGACCGGATATATCCAGGATAAAGGTGCCCTGCTGGTTCTATGTCCGGCCCAGTCATCGGTTGCAGCCGACAGGGATGGTATCTATGTCTATTCTGCATCTTTCGGAGTGAAGAGCTTCAACCACGAAGGCGATTTACAGTGGGAATATCCCATTCCATGTCCGGCACGGAAGAAGTGGGGACACCCTGTCTCTCCTGCTGGCACTTGACAAATTCTCAGGAAAAACAGCCTGGAGTACACTCACCTATGAATATCCACCCTTAAAGCACCATAATTACCCGGGTTTCAGCACTCCAGTCAACTTCCAGTATTTCTATCTGTCAAGCTATTTAAGGTACAAGACAAACTTATTATTTCTTGTTCTCTATTTCCTTTATCAGAGAGGCTAGAAATTTGGCAAAATCGGAAATGTTCATGCTAACGCTGGCTTTTTCCAATGATGCCATATACGCGTCGCGCTTTTCAACGGGAATAATCGTCCATAAGTACCCGCCTGATGCCATCATGGCATTCATAAGGAAACGGGCGATCCTCCCATTGCCATCAAAATAGGGGTGGATATATACAAAAATGAAATGGCCAAGGACAATCCGGACGCTTGCTTCGGTTTCCTCTTTTAATAAATCAAACAGGGCAGGCATGGCATCACGTGAGGCTTCATGGTTGGCAGGTGTATGTGAAGAGCCTTTGATATAAACGGGGCCGTTTCGATACCCTGCAAGGTCGGATGCTTTTATAATACCTGCGGTAACACTCGGGGCAAATAATTCCCGGTACCAGGCTCCATGGTCATTATCAACTACCAAGCCCGAATTCTTGCCATCCAGGATAGATATAATGCTATCCTTGACAACTTGAAAGGCCAGATAATATCCACGAGCAGCCATGGCGTTTTTCTGTTCCTGGTCTTGCCACTTGGAATCAGGGTCCCAGTTTCCACTTCGTACCTGTTCAATCAATTCGGGCGATACCCGATACCCTTCTATAGATAAGGAATGATATGCGTCAGTTATAGTTGTCTTCAACCTGTTTGAGATACTCTTCAATGCTGGATACGGGAGCATTTGAGAGAGGAAAGCTGTCTATAACCGTCTGGCGCATTTGCGACCACATGATTTTAATGCGGATCACATAGGGTGAGCTTTCTCGTGAGTTCAGAGTAGTGGTAATAATATCGTTGAACGGATCGGTTTCCCGAACATCATATCCGGCAGATTTCATGGCAAATATGATCTCATTGGCAATTTTATTTTTGCCTATATTACGGAACGCCCCTGCCAGACGTCCAGCAACAACGCTTTTCCCACCATCAAGAAGGTTCGCCA
>JAOZUK010000494.1 GCA_029938715.1 Bacteroidales bacterium
GGTTGAACCCGATGATTTTCCCATTCAATTTCAGGTACCGTTTAAGCAGGATGGGAATGGTGTAGTCATTGGGCTCCACCTCCTTAATAAACCGGTCAAACTTAGTGATATCGTCGGCATTTTCAAGAATCACCTCTTCATCCACATTGAATCCGGGGACATTGTAACGGGTTCGTGGCCTGACACAACGGGCCAGTTTGTGATCAAAATGGTGCTCCCTGATGTACTGCATAATTAGTCCACGCGAAAACTGCGAGAAGTTGTTACTGATACTCACCGGTCCGATCAGGTACCTGTACTCTGCATGCTTCAACAAGAAGTAGAGGATCCCTTTCCAGAGCAGGAACAGCGGAAGCGGACGACGCTGGTACTCCTTGATGATAAAGGAGCGGCCCAGCTCCAGTGACTGCCTCAACGTGGGATGAAACCTTCGGTTCATGCGGAACAGGCTCTGCAGGTAGAATCCCTTGACTCCGTAGCGATTGAGGATCTCTTTCCCCTTCCCCACGCGATAAGCACCCACAATTTTCTGCCCCTGATTATCCCAAACAAAGAGCTGGTTGTAATAGAGGTCGTATTCATCGATATCCATGGAATGGTTGGTACCCTCTCCCACATCCCGGAAAGTAATTTCGCGCAACCGGCCCAGCTCATTCATAATCTGGGGGATCTCAATGCTGGGTGTGCAGAACACATCGAATTGATCGCTGGAGAAAAGGGAATACTCCTCACGGATCTTCTCGATTTCGGCCAGTATCAATTCGGGCTGAACGGGTGGGGCGATGGGCTCAGGCTTTTTGTTCCTGTTAATGTGCGGCCTGAAGAACTTTTTCACCTCAAGTACCGAACCCAGTGCATAGGTTTTGGCACGCATATAACGTCCGTATGTACTGATATCGGAAAAGGCATCCTGCTCTTTGACACTAATGGGATTTCCGATGCGAATGCGGATCTTCTTATGCTTCTTATTAAACACCTCGGCCGGAAGGCGAACCGTTCGCAGGGAGGGATGGATCAGACCGAGAATATGGAAGAGGCGGGAGTTGGAGCCCTGGAAGTAGACCGGGACCACCGGCACCCTGGCCTTCTTAATCATCTTCATGGCGGGATACTGCCACTCCCGGTCGCTGATCCCGTAGTTGTCCTCGTTATAGCTGGAAACCTCTCCTGCCGGGAACATTCCCAACACATTCCCCTGGTTGATATGCTCCAGGGCCATTTTTATACCGGCCAGGCTGGAAGCTGCCTCCTTTCTCCGTTCAAAGGGATTGACAGGAAGCATATAATCTGAAACCGGTTCCAATTTGTTGAGTACGAAATTGGACATCACCTTGATATCGGGTCTGATCCCTGCAAGGATCTTCACAAGCAACATTCCATCAATGCCTCCAAAGGGGTGGTTGGAGACCGTAATCATAGCTCCCTCTTTGGGGATCTTGGACAGCTCATCCTCGCTCACTTCGAACTCCAGCTGAAGCTTGTCGATCAGTGCATCGATAAAGTCAAGCCCTCTGTAGTCGTTGATCTCTTCATAGAGCTTATTGATTTTGTTGATGCGCAACACCATCATCAATACCTTGGCAGCGCTGAGGCCACCTCTTCCCTTCTTCAGCCTCGCCGCCTTAATAAATTCATCTGTCTCAATCAGTTTCAAACCGGGATTTTTAGCCATGCGCTCCGGGTGCCCGGGGTAGATCTTTATGGGTTTGACCTACCCTCAAATAATCGGATGGGTAATGCATGTGTGAGATACAAAGATACAGAAAGTCCTATTTATGAGCTGTAAAAACTACTTATCTCCTGCTTGGCAAGGTTCAATGTCACAAGGTTGTTACATGTTCCACACCTTCCAGACCATCAGTTTTAAAATATATATTGCTGTTAGCCTGATCGTTAAGGGAGTAAAAATGCCTGGTCTGTTTTTCTGAAATGTCACAACTTTGTAACATTGTGATTTTCAAAAATGAACCTACCTTTGTCTATATATAGAAATCATTTGAGCCTCTTGCTGTAAAATGAAACGAATTCACCCGATCTTTCTGGCGCTGCTCTCAGCGCTTCTTCTCTCTATCCCATTCTTCCAATGGGGTACCGGATTGCTGCTTTTGGTAGCTTTCGTTCCGCTCCTTTTGATTGAAGATGGTATAAAGTATAAAGTGAAAAGTAGAAAGAGGGAAGAGTCCGGAAAGCGAAGATCAGGTTCCATGCTGTGGTATGCGGTTCTTACCTTTAGTGTCTTTGTGCTGCTGACCACCTGGTGGATTTACTGGGCCACCTGGACAGGTACGGTGGCCACGGTCATTGTGAATGGCGGGTACA
>JAOZUK010000182.1 GCA_029938715.1 Bacteroidales bacterium
ATGAGACCCGGACTCACAGTCCCATCATACATAAAATGGGGAAGGTGATCATCATAGAGTCCAAATCCATACACGAATACCTTAGGCAACTGGAAGAACTGGGAGAGGACCAGGAAGATTATGACGGGTTGTATGGATACTCGCTCGGGCAGACCGAAACCCGTATTCCGGTATATGATTACCCACCCTATAAATTCAAGCAAACCGAAGTCATTACCAACCTGGAAGTCTGACTTTTCACCCATTCAGAGAATTTTGGCTATATTCAACCCGGGCATGGGGATGTGTCCACCCTCACTATTTTTTACTTATTAAGCCCTCATTTTATGAAGAAGAATATTCTTTTCATTGCGCTAACTGTTGCCAGCCTGTTTGTTGCTCCTTTACAGGCACAGAAGAAGGGGTTGGAATCAATTAACCAGCATGATTTGAAACAACATATGCTTTTCCTCTCATCCGATGAGTTAAAGGGGAGGGATACTGGTGAACCCGGACTTGAAGTTGCTGCCAGATACCTGGCGGTACAAGCCGAAGCTCTGGGATTGGAATCGGCCGATCCAGAGAATGGATATATGCAACCTTATGTGATCGAGGAGAAGGCATACAACTGGGAGAACAGCCATATCACTATTTTCAGGGAGGGTGCAGATTCCATCCTTAACAGTGAGTCATTCTATATTTTCCCGCCCACAAAGGAGGAGGAGACGATCATTGAAGGCGAAGTGGTCTTTTTGGGGTATGGAATCAATGATGAGGCGAACAACTACAATGACTTTGAAAATATTGATATAGAGGGAAAAGTAGTGTTGATTATGAACCGGGCACCCATGAATAAGGAGGGTACGCAGATGCAATTTGATCATCAGAAGTGGAGTGGAATGCAAAATATGCAATTTAAATTGCCAGCCCTGTTTCAACAAGGAGCTAAAGCAGTTTTAATGGTATTTGATCCCAAATCGGGATTTCATTCCATCGAAGACCAGTATCCAGGTGCTGTCAAATTCCTGGGAAAATCAAGAACCCTTAAGACAGAGGAGGAGAGTAACGAAATGCAGGGCATGAGTTCCCATTTTATATTGATTCACCGGAGCGTGGCGGATCAACTACTGGAGGGCTCAGGCAAATCCCTGGAAGCCCTTCAGAAGGAGATTGACAAGAACCTGGAACCTCACTCTTTTGACCTTGAGGGAACCCGTGTAAACATTCAATTACAGATGCAGACCACAGATGTGGTTGTGTCCAATGTATTTGGCCTCATCGAAGGGAGCGATCCAGTGCTAAAGGACGAAGTGGTGATCTACCTGGCCCATTATGATCACATCGGGACCGATGGCAAAGGTGGAGTTTACAATGGAGCAGATGACAATGCTTCAGGTACGGTTGCGCTGATCGAAATTGCAGAGGCTTATATGAAAGAGAAGAAGCGTCCCAAACGAAGCATTGGATTTTTATGGGTCTCAGCCGAGGAAATTGGATTGTTCGGGTCCCAGTATTTTGCGGATCATCCTCTGGTGCCCAACGAGAATACCGCAGCTGTGATCAACCTGGATATGGTTGGCAGAACCAAATCACCGGAAGATGCAGAGAGCACCAGGTCGGGGCTGACCATTATGGGAGGAGATTCGATAAAGGTGATCGGTGGCCTGCAGAGTAAGGTATTGATGGAGATCAACCGAAAGAGCCTGGAGGAGATGAACCTGGTTGGAAATTATACTTACAACGACCTGAATCACTCAGAACGTTATTTTTACAGGAGTGACCACATTAGTTTCGCCAGGAAGGATATTCCTGTTCTGTTCTATTCCACAGGTACCCACCGCGACTACCACATGATTACCGATGAGGAGAAGCTTATCGATTATGATAAATTCCTGAGAATGACCCGTTTTTGCTATAAAGCAGGATTCAATGTGGCACAGTACAAGGACTCCATTGAGGTGGATAATCCCATGTCGGGCTGGTAGAACAGGGCAAATCCTACAGGTGACGTTTTATTAAAGGGGTTGCAGGTAAACATTCCTGAATTGCATGGGTGATCCTTCCGATTGAAGGGCAATATTCCCTTCGGTCAAGGTCATACCAGTGCCCTTGTGCTGAAGGACGCCATTTACAATCACCTCAATCTCTCCATCTTTGGAGGTAATGTCGTAGCTGTTCCACTCACCGGGAGCGTTTTCACTTACCTCCTCAAATTTTGGAATCACTTTATACCTGTTTTCTTCAGATGGAATCAGATATGTGGAGTCTTTACTTGTTATTCCTGATCCTTTCCCGATAAGTACTACATCACCTGCATGCTCATGCATCAGCTGGCATTCAATGCATAGAGGCCAGATCATCTCCTTGCCCTGAGCATGGATCAGTACCCCACTATTGGAGGGATTCTCTGTCCACCTCCATTCCACATGGAGTTTGAAATTGCTGTAGATCTCTTTGGTACGAATATATCCATTGGGTACCCCTGTGGTATTAATTACACCCTCCTCGACCCAGAAAAGGTCACCTGGTGCTACATCCGGACTGCTTACGAAGATATTCCAGTTGTCGAGGTTCTCACCATTAAATAGGTCAATCTTATTCTCCGAACTACAGGAGAGCAAAAAGATGGATAGAAGAAGAAATGAAAATGATTTGGATAAGGTTTTCATGATGTGGGATTTTCAAAGTTGGTATAGTGGATTCATGCGTTCAATATACAAAGAAACAGTTTAGCCTGGCGAATTCAATGGCTGCATAACTCTATTCATTAATAGACTTCTGGAATAAAGGTCTGATCGGTAAGTGGAGGCCTTACATAACCCTCCATGGATATGGGGGACAGATTGATCTTCTTATGTTTTATCTCCTTGTATGGAATCAGAGAAAGGAGATGATGTATGGTGTTGAGGCGGGCCCGCCTTTTGTCATCTGCATTCACCACAAACCACGGACATATTTTTGTATCTGTATAGGAAAACATTTCATCTTTGGCCTTGCTGTATTCAATCCACCTGCTTCTCGATTCCAGGTCCATTTCACTGAACTTCCATCTTTTCAGCGGATCCTGGATCCTCTCCCTGAATCGGTTCTCCTGTTCATCATCACTCACCGAAAACCAATATTTAACCACAATGATTCCGGAGTGGATGAGCATCTCTTCAAATCGTGGACTTGATCTCAAAAAATCCCAGTACTCCTCCTCTGTACAGAATCCCATCACATGTTCCACACCGGCCCGGTTGTACCAGCTCCGGTCGAAAAGAACAATCTCACCAGCAGCAGGAAGTTGAGCCACATATCTTTGAAAATACCACTGTTTTTTCTCTCGTTCTGTAGGGACGCCCAGAGCAACCACCCTGCAGATCCTTGGATTGAGGCGCTGTGTAATACGTTTGATTACGCCTCCTTTTCCTGCGGCATCCCTGCCTTCAAAAAGAACCACCACCCTCAGGTCCTTTGCCTTCACCCATTCATGCAACTTTACCAGTTCCAACTGCAAACGGTCCAGCTCGCTGAAATAGAGTTTCTTGCTTAATCGGGTCTGATTTATATCGCTACTGCCCTGACCAGGCTTTTTCTGCTTATGGGATTTAGACATCTCGGAGATCTTTAAGTAAAAATAGTCCAAAAATGATTATAATCCAATGTCATACTGATCACCATAAAAAAGCCCTCCCTGGAAGAGGAGGGCAAAAAGTATTTTTTGATGAAATGAAATGCTATTTCGACTTACGGGCAATATTTGTTACTGTTGAGTTGATCAGGGAGGTGTATTGGTCCTGAAGCTTCTGTGCGGCTTCTTCTGATCCCTCCTGGGCCACAAATGAATTCCACCACTTGTCCACCTGCGGATTCCAGTTCCAGTCAGGAACAGTGGGCTGCTGGTCCATCTCCCAGATAACTACCAGGTCGTATTTGCCAGACTCGAACCACCTTACAGAAGTAGGGGGTATTCCTGCTGAAACAGATGCGGTCTCAAATTTCTGAATAATCTGTTTTACTTCATCAATGCTACCGCTCTCAAACTCAACAAGACGAATGGAGTGCCAGGATACATCAGACAAATTAGCAGGATTGGGCTCATCGGGTGGATGAGAAAAAATAATAGCGCTTATCAGGAGTAACGGGATGATTAAAGTTATCTTTTTCATAGTAATGTAATGGTTCTAAACTGTCTACTTATAACAAATATAGATTAAAAATGTTTGGCAATTGTTAATAAAATAGTATATAACCAAGATTTCGAATGAATATTTGAAGAACAGAGATCCTATGGAGAAGGGAACCGGTCTACTTCGTCCCGAAAATACGGTCACCCGCATCCCCTAAACCTGGAACGATATATCCATTCTCATTCAGGCCCCTGTCCAGTGAGGCCAGATAAATATCTACATCCGGATGGTCGTTTTCTATTCGTTGCACACCCTCTGGAGCGCCCACGATACAGACCAGCTTAATGATTGATGCATCTTCCTTTTTGAGTGTTTCAATGGTACTGCTGGCACTCCCGCCTGTGGCCAGCATGGGATCCAGAACCATTACAACGGCATCTTTAATATTTCCGGGAAATTTGGCATAATAATTCTCCGGTTCGAGTGTTCGGTGATTCCTGTACATCCCCACATGCCCCACTTTCACCGTGGGAATCAGGCTGCTTATTCCATCTACCATCCCCAGACCTGCCCGAAGAATAGGTATCAATACAATGCTCCTGGAGAGCTCATAGGAGGGGCACTTCTCCATGGGTGTCTCAATCTGTATCTGTCTCACGGGTAGATCCCTGGTGATCTCGTACGCCATGAGGCCGGCAATTTCATTCAGGTTCTCACGGAAGTCCTTCGTCCCCGTATCCTTCCTGCGAATGAGGGTAAGTTTATGTTCGATTAATGGGTGTTCAACAAGATGAAGCATGTGGCTATTTTCTGAATACAGATGGATCCGTTTCACGCTTATCTCCCCTGAAAGCTGCCACCCAGGCTTGGTTAAATCCTGAGTTTTTACACCTGGTCCTAAAGGCATTCGCTTTATTCAGGTCAACGAACTCACCTACTGTTATCCTGTATGCACCTTTGTAGAAGTATTCAAACGTGGTGTATCGTTTCCCATCGATGATTACTTCAGGTTTGCTGTTTGCTTTTGTATTGGAGAGGATCTGAACACGAAATGTAACTCTGTTGGGATCTGGTTTGGAGCTGGATTGAGTCTTCACCTCTTTTGCCGGGGGAGTGGCTGCAGCTATCTCAATGGCGGGTTCGGGTTTGGTTTCTTCTTCATAAATGATTGGCATTGTCAATGGATTTAGAGGCTCAGGTTTTGGCTCTTCACTCTGATCAGCGATCAGAGGAGCACTGCTCGCCAATGGATTACTTTCTGCCGGTCCTGAAGAGATGTAATTGCCAGCAGCATAACCCGACCATATCAGATCTTTTAGAAGTAGAGAGACATCTTTTTGTCTGGAATTTTCGTCTCCTGAAACCAGTATTGCATTTTTATTCAGGTTGATCTTCAATACTTCGCCATGTGATTCCCCTTTCATCACCCTGGTAAAAATGGCCATCTGCTTATTGGGATGGGTGGAAAAACCTAATTCGTCCTGTTCGGTGTTTATGTAGTTGGTCAGGTTCTGAGGACGATCCCAACCAGTTCCATTGTAATAGCAGACAATAACATCATATCCTCCAAAACCCATATGTCCTGAAGATGAAAAATAGAGGTTGTTATTGTGATCAAGGAAAGGGTACCATTCATGGCTGCTGGTATTGATGTGTGCACCCATATTTTCAGGTTGAGTCCACCCTTTGGAATCATTCCTTGTTATAAACAGGTCAAGACCACCTTTTGAGGGGGTACGGTCGGAGGAAAATATCATGAACGATTCGTCGACTGATATGGCGGGATGCAGGAAGCGTGAAGGGCCGGTAGTAAAGGACAACTGGTCATAGCCTGTGGCCTCTCCATCGATGATTGGCATTTCAAAGATCTTCTCTACCTGTGCCTTTCCCTGCAGTTCTACAGGTTTGGTAAAATAGACCTTCTTGTAGTCCCTTGTGAATGACATACCTGATGGTGGATATGGGAAATTATCACTTGAAAACAGGGGCTTGCTACTTTCCAGTGAAATGTAGTCCAGGGGTACGAAATAGGACCTTATCACGCCAAATGTGATGTGATCAGGGATCATTTTTTGATGATATTTGGAATTGGAAAGAAATACCATCCCATTCAGATAAAATGAGATATCACTTGAAGGTCCGTTTAATTCCAGATCTACGGTATCTTTTACCAGTAGCTCTTCAACCCTGATTGAATCTTTCCCGGGGATCTCCTGTGCTGAAGCGGACATCATCCAACCTGGTATGGCTCCACCGAAAATGATCAGTTGAATGAAAAGTGTGGTATTTGATATGATCCGGTTCATTTCAATTTAATTTTACCAGTGCCTGTGTTGAAGAATCTTCTGTTTTTCCATCCCCAGGTTGATCCCAACCGATAGTTCAAATATAATATTATCATCATTAAGGTAACCTTTCCATGGGAATTCGAGAAATACACCTGTATAAAATCTGGGAAACTGGTACTGAAAGAAAAGGGCAAAGAGATGATTTGATTTAATGTAGGTACCCACATAAAAGTTCTGCATGTATAATTTGAGGTAGGGTGTAATCTGCTCAATGGGTTCACCCATGGTAGAATCATTTAAGGAGACCAGTAATGAGGGTTCGAGAACAATTGAAAGGTTTCTGTTTAACAGGAACTTGTATCCGCCATACAGATGATATCCCCTTGAAAGATCAAAAAGAGAGGTGACTGAAATACCTGCAAATGCACTGGGCCCATAGTAATACAAACCCAGATCCATATCGGGGGTAAAAGTGGTAGAGAGGCTGTCACCTATGTCCTCATCGGAACTTTTGGGGATATTAAAAATACCTTTCAGGGCAGCTCCTCCTGAAAGATTGTGAACCCTCGAAGCATCAAGAGTATAGTGGTACGACCCGGCAATGGCAAGCCCCGTATTCCACGATTGATCAAGCTGCTCTAAAAATGTATAGCTCCCCAATCCAAACTTTGAAAAATTACCGCTGGAGCTGGCCAGCCTTTTGTGGAAACTGAGTATCTGGTGATATGGGTTCTTTATGGCTTTTGATGTAAAACCAATGTTGGTAAAATCTTTGCTGCCTGCGTAGGCCGGGTTCAGCACTACGGGGTGATAAACAGGGATGGAGAGCGGACCGGAAGGTATGGTCTGGCCGCAGAGTGCCAGATTAAAAAAAATCCCAGCCATCACAATTAAAAACCTTATATGTAAGAGCCGGAGCTTCATCGCTCGTTTTACTCAGGTTCGATAGATTGCAATTCGGATAAAATATATACTGCTTCCTTGTGAAAGCCTCCTGCAGAGATCAGTTTATCGTTGGATGGATCACCATCATCTTCGATATCGGCATAGGCTTCTATAACACCCTCGGCAATAACCACAAGCTTTTGATGGGAAGCCGTATCGGCTGTTACAGTATATACTTGTGAGAGCCCTCCCTGGCTAAAAGCATTTACATCGATAATATTTCCTGTATTCGCATTATAAATGGCCAGATTGCCGATGTATACAAACCTCGTTGGCATGGTTCCGACAATAGTAATATCGGGATTCACATTGATCTGTGCAGTTGCATATATTCTTTTATTTTTAATATGAGCGCTGAGTTCAACCGTTGGTCTCACAGTAAGAATGGGATCCTCATCAAGGTTGAGACAACCTGGAATGAGAAACAGAGCCAGCAATGGAAGAATAAATGCAAATATTTTTTGTGTATGTTTCATATGTCTTTAATAATAGAATCAAATGTAGGGATTCTTCACTAATAAGCATTCCGCTTCTTTGTACGGGATAGTTATAAATGGGTTCCATCTTTCTCATAAAGTAGCCCTCTTTTTTCTCTTTTTAACAATTCTGCCTGGGTCAGTCTCCGATTTTACTCTCTCGAAGAGTGCCTGTAAATGTTAAAAAGAGAGAGAGGTATCAATATTTAATTTTCAATTGACACCTCTTTTTACTAAATTGTGTGACCGTTGTAACCTAAAAAAATGAACATCTATTAAATCTTTAGCCATGAAGAAGAGACAATATATTCATTCTATATCAGTAATTTCAGGGTTAATGGCAGTGGTACTGCTAATTCTCTCAGGATGCAATACAAGCTCGCAAAAAAAGGAAAACACATCTTCCCCTGACGAAAACCCAGTTCCCAAAGAGGAGGTTATCAAGGAATTATCGGGTTATCCCATTCCTGATTCTTACGAAATTACAAAGTTAATTTAT
>JAOZUK010000183.1 GCA_029938715.1 Bacteroidales bacterium
GTACCCAGACCGGTTCCTCCAAACTTCCGTTGTACAGATCCCCTGGCCTGGGTATAACTCCCAAATATCTCCTTGATGCGATCCTGGGGAATTCCGATTCCTGTATCTTCCACAGTAAACAGGATATTTACATGACTTCGGTAGGACTCCGTCAATGTGGCCCCGATCACTATCTTCCCCTTCTCGGTAAATTTCACAGCATTACTTACCAGGTTGGAAATTACCTGCCGCAACCTGAACGGATCACCAATCAGGTGATTAGGTACATCGGATTTCAGATCGATAATAAGCTGAAGTCCCTTCTCCTTCGCCAAATGGTGAAACAGATCTCTCACAAGTTCCATTTCGTCCACCAGGTTAAATGGAATCTCCTCCAACATCATTCGACCGGCTTCGATCTTTGAAAAGTCCAGAATATCATTGATAATGGTCATAAGCAGATCTGCAGATCGCTTGATTACATCAATTTTGCCTTTAATCTCCTTGCCTGTTTTCTGCTCAAGCAGGCTATTTACCATGCCCAGAATGCCATTCATGGGTGTACGAATCTCATGACTCATGGCAGCCAGGAAATCTGACTTCGCCTTATTGGCAGCCACTTCCACTTTTCTTGATTTTTCAAGAGGTGAAACATCGATAAGGGCTATAAGTTTCAATTCCTCACCTCCTATACGGGTTACTTTCTCTGCTCTGAAAATTACAGTTTCAATCCCGTCTTTTTCATAATAGAGGTAATGGGAATCATCCCTAAAAGGGCTTTGACTGTCGCTAAGCAGGTACCTGTTCGAGATCACAAACTGTTTACTAAAATCTTTACCAACCAGGTCATCAGTTTTACTGAGGAACAACATTTTCTGTGCTGAACTATTGATGTTCCTAATAATATTTTTATCATCAATGATCATTATTCCCATGGGAAAATGTTCAATGATCTGCCTGAGTATAGTTTCCGAAAGCATGAGTCGTCTTTCCACCTCTTTTCGCCTTGCCAGCGAAAGAAGAAGGTAAACCACAAGTCCGGTGGCCAGTAATTGAGACAATATGGCCACAATAAGATTTCTTTGTATAAAGAAACTGAAAAACTGACCCCGGCTTACCGTAAACATGACATCCATTTTTCTGTCATAGATACTCAGTGGGTAGTAAGCCGTATAGACTTTACTCCTCTTCCCATTTCCTTCAATAACAAAGTGCTCCAAAATCCCATCGGCCTCAGCATTTACACTGTCGGTAAGGGCCTCCAATCCGATAATCTGTAAGGAATCATCTTTAAAATTATTCAGAATTATCTGTCCGTCCGATCCCAGAACCCATTGCCAGTTCACAATAGTTCCCCTGGGATATAGATGAAATATTTCCTCTGTGAACTTTTGGATATCCACCTCCACGATCACGTTTCCATTTACTACATCCTGTCCAAAATATGGGTAGTAATACTTTATCACACTCCCTTTCTGTTCCACGCGGTCGCGGGGGTATAGCCTCTTCTGCCTTTTCATGGCGAAACTATCCACCACAAAAAGATCCGCTTTACCAAAATTGTTCTCTGAACTGAAATAGAGGGCGTAGAAATTCTTCTGATTGTCGTAAACCGAGATCTTAGTAATCAGACTGCGATACTTGGTGTAAAACAGCCTAAGACTCAGAGTCGCATTCTGAAATTTTACAGGATCCCCAAAAATTTCAGAATACTGAAACATATTCAGTTCCTGATTGATATCGCTGGAGAACTGCAGAAGGGTGGTTTCCAAATGCTCTCCGCAGAGCCTTGATTGAGCGACAAGCGTTTCATTCAGATTGTCAACGTAACGCTTGTTAACGCTAAAAATGGTTAACCCATTCAAAGCAAGAATAGCAAAAAGAATTAATCCAGATAGTAAATTACTCCTGATCATCAAACGGTTAGAATATCAGGTCGTAAACATATAAACTATTTTTCATTTGCCTGTGATTATAGGACCATATTTACCAACAAACAGATTGGGGAATTATCTGTACCGTCCCTGGTCCACCTCCATCATCATTAAATAATTAACGTACCTGGTTTCGCTAATCTTTCCGGACTCAACCTCCGCTTTTACTCCACACTCGGGTTCGTTTATATGCATACAGTTGTGGTACTTACAGAATTTACTGGCTCTGAATATCTCGGGGAAAAAGTGAAACAGTTCAGCCCGATCGATATCGATCATTCCAAACCCTCTGATACCTGGTGTATCAATGATATTAATCCCCGAAGACAATTCGAACATCTCCGAAAACGTAGTGGTATGCTTTCCAGCTTGATGATAGTCAGAAATTTCACCAATCTTAAGTCTGATGGTCGGATCAAGAACATTGATCAATGTTGATTTCCCAACTCCCGAATTACCAGTGATTACATTGATCTTTCCTTTCATTTTGCTTCTGACCTCTTCAATACCCTTTTTGGTCTGCAGCGACATCTGCATACAGTGGTACCCTGCTGAAGTATAGATGGCCCATAAATAGTTCATTTCATTCATGGCATGCTCGTCATACAAATCTGTCTTATTAAACAGAATGATAACCGGAATGCGATATGCTTCAGCCGAAACAAGAAAGCGGTCGATAAATGGAGTCAGAGTTCGGGGAAGAACCATGCTAACCATAAGCCAGGCCACATCCACATTGCATGCCACCAACTGGTACTCTTTGGAGAGTTTTGATGATTTCCTGATGATATAGTTGGTGCGTTCATCAATGGATGTGATTATTCCAGTGGTCCTGTCCTCCGACCACTCAAATCCCACATGATCCCCCACTGCCACCGGATTGGTTGCCCTGATTCCCTTTATCCTGAACTTTCCCCTGATTCCGCAAAGGACAATTTGCTGATCGGGCAGGCGAACTGTATACCAGCTGCCAGTGGATTTTATGACAATTCCTTTCTCCAAGTGCAATAGCTTACCTACAAAGTAAGTAAAAACTTGGTTACAGTATATCTCAGAAATCTTTACTGAGTACTCCCCACTAGTCACTGTATACTACTAAAACCAGCCAAATTTAAAGCTGAGGAATCCACCCGCTGCGGAGAGGTCACTTCCTTTATAACCGTGTATATACTCATCCACCATGGTATAGATGTTATAAGTGGCACCCACCCCAATCCTGAAATAGCGGGTCAGGTTTAATTCAGCTTCAATGGTGGGAGCCAGTACAAATATTTTATCCCTCACATAGGGATAATAACCTCCATATTCCATGACCCCAAATTCACCCCATCCAATCAGGGTGGAAAATGTGACATGAACAGGCTTCTCCCCAAAAAGGGCATATCCAAGCCAGAAACCTCCATGACCAAGGCTCAGCCTGTCATTGCTGTTCGGATTTTTATAATCGGGAATGGAAGTGGCAAGTCCGAGTCCGTAACCACCAATGAAAAAATCATCAAGAAGAACAGCTCCTCCTCCCCCCATCATAAAGGCAAACTCCCCTGCAACTGAGGTAAATTGCATAAAAGGACCACCCATACCTGAAATTCTCAGATCCTGGTTGTCAAAAATCGTCTGAAACTCCTTTTCCTGTGAAAAAGCAGTAATTGAAACAGCAAGGATAATTGCTAAAATGGTAGCTTTTTTCATGATATTATCATTAGTTACGCCTCTAAAGACAACATCATTTCACCGAGGTTGCATCTAATTAAAATTATTCTGATCTCTCAATGGGTGAGGAGACAGAAAACCTCTTTGATTTGAACCGGAACCCGGAGAGATCCCCTCTTTCATCCCTTGCAGCCAGAAGGGACATATCAGCACCCGTGATCTTATTGATCCCTTTTATCCCAGCATTGGCGATGGACCACAGGGATATGTCTTTCTTCTCTGTATAGGCATCCAATGTTTCCTGGATATCAATCTCAGCAATCTGGGACAGTGATAAATTGGTAATGCTGACCTTTGTGGGTGGAATATTGAGAGGTTTAATTTGGTCATAATCAGCAACATGTACCGCCAGGGCCGAATTTGGCTTATTGGCCGCAAGTCGCAAAGGCCGTGGCTCCACTTTCTTCGATTCAACAGGTAAAAGGGTATCCTGCGTCACTTCGGGGCTGAGACGTTCACCTTTGCCAACAGATTCTACCGGACCATCGGTATTCTTTTTTATGGAGAACAACACCGGATCATCTGCAATAGCCAGAGACTTCTCAGCCAACATGGGTGGATCAGCATCCTCTCCAGATGATGGTGCATCAAGCCCTTCAAACGATGGTGGGTTTACAACAGTTGGAGCCCTGTCGACATTTGTATCCACCCTTAGGAGAGTAAACAACAATGCAATGGCTGCCGCTGAGGATAGTACGCTTAACCAGATGATCCCTCTTTTTAAGCCAGTTTTTCTCTTTAATCTACTCTTTCCTCTGTATTCCACATTAGGGGCCACTAGTCTGGTATGCTGCCACTGGCTCCAATTAACGCTTTTCTCTTCATCACCCTCAACCAATTGTTGATGATCCCTCTCCTGGGTGGCAGTCAAATCTCCTTCCATTCGTGCAATGGAAAAGAGATCGAAATTCGACTCTGTAATCCCCGAATCTGAGTTGGGAAACTCCTTTTTAAGTTTCTGCTTTCCGGAATAGACAATTTCTGAATTCTCCAGAACCCGGAGCTCTGAATTAAATACGGGAGGAGAACAGTCGGGATTTAAAATAAGAAAATCCTTGACCTTCTGCTGATCTGAATCAGATAGCCTACCCTCCATCAGGTCCAGCAAATATGCCTCATAGTTATTTCTGTTGATATCCATAACCTATATAACCCTCTCCATGCTACCAATGTAATTCTTCAAATAGATCCTTGCCCTGTATATATATACTTTGACCTGAGTTTCCGATAAATCTGTGATCTCTGCAATTTCCCTGTAAGAATAACCTTCATAATCCCTCAACATAACCACTGCCTTTTGATCTTCAGGAAGATTTTCAACCGCTTGTTCCAGTATTTCGCCTAAATCGGAATAGTGTGCCGAGTGTGATGGTTCATAGGCATTGTTCAGGTCAACATCACTATACTTCCGCTCTTTTCGTATGTAATCAATCATGGTATGATAGGCAGAGGTAAAAAGATACGTTTTCACTTTCAGGCCGGAGACATTTTCCAGCTTCACCCATAGCTTTTCAAAGGTGTCCTGGACGATGTCATTGGACATATGATCGTCCTTCAGGTTTTTCAACACAAACCTGTAAAGATTGTCAGCATATTTATCCACTGCCTTGTTATACTCCTCTACCGTCATTAATTGCAGGTCAATTGGTGTCAATAAGACGACCGTCCCGGATTAAAGTTACAGGGAAAATCAAAAAAAAATCAAAAATCTTGCAATTTTAATATTATAGATATTATATTTGACTGAACGTTCAGTCATAAATTCATGTCCCCACGCACACCAGAACAGTTTGAGGAGATACGCGAATCGCGCAGACAGCAGATCATGGATGCTGCCCTGGAGCTCTTTGCTCAGAAGGGGTATGCAAGTTGTTCCATTGCTCAACTCGCCAATCACACAGGCATCTCCAAGGGATTGATGTACAACTATTTTGAGAGTAAAGGGGCCTTGCTGGTGGCCATCATTGAGGATGGCATTAGCGAATTTCTGGACTATTTTGATCCCGACCATGACGGGGTGCTAACCACAGAGGAGCTAACCGGATTCATCCGTAAAGTATTTTCCAGTATCAGGGAAAATCAGCAGTTCTGGACTCTTTATATCAACATTGTAATTCAACCCAGGGTCAAAGAGTTCCTGGATGGTGAGCCTTTTCGCAATGTAATGGACCAATATGGCCCTATGTTGATGGCCTATTTCAAAGAGATGGGTTTTGAGGATCCTGCCCTTGAGATGCTTACCTTCTCAGCCCTGATTGAGGGTTTCGGTGTGCTGATGGTCTACGCCTACCCCAGTGTTGAATTGCCGGATAAGCTGCTCCAGAATTATGAGGCACGAGTCATCGGGATGTTTACCAAAAGATCCAATTAATATCGAATCATACAAGCCACATGAAAACAAGCACAAAACTACTTACATTACTCCTCCTGTGGGGAATGACACTCCCAATGCTGGGACAGGAGCTCTCTCCCCAAGAGATTGTCCGGAAGGCAGATGAAAAATTCAATGGGGAAAAAACCAGCATCAGCCAGATGGCCATGACCATTGTCAGACCTACCTGGGAGCGCACCGTAGAACTCAAAAGCTGGTCCAGTGGCCGGGAATATTCACTAACCCTGATCACTGCACCCGCAAAAGATAAAGGACAATCCTTCCTAAAAAGGGACAATGAGATGTGGAGCTGGAACCCTACCATAGACCGTTTGATCAAACTTCCTCCTTCCATGATGTCGCAGGGATGGATGGGATCAGACTACACCAATGATGATATTCTTAAAGAGTCGTCGGTGGTCAACGACTATGACCATGAAATCATTGGGGAAGAATTGATTGAGGATCGCCTCTGTTATAAAATAAAGATGGTGGCAAAGGAAGATGCCGCAGTGATCTGGGGTTTTCAGATTCGCTGGATCGACAAAAAGGACTTTCTCTTTTTGAAATCAGAACTCTACGATGAAGATGGGTACCTGATTCGTACAGAATTGGGTAAGGAGATCAAAAGCATGGGTGGAAGGTTGATCCCCTCCCTCCTGGAGATTATTCCTGAGGAAGAAGAGGGTCAGCTTACTATTGTGAAAATCAAAGAGATTGAGTTTAATACACCCATCAAAGACAGTTTCTTCTCCCAACAAAATATGAAAAGAGTACGCTAATACCATACTTATGAATAATTTAAATTTAGCCTGGCGAAACCTGTGGCGGAACAGGCGCCGAACCATGATCACCTCGGCTTCCATCTTCTTCGCTGTCTTTTTCGCGCTGGTCATGAGATCGATACAGCTTGGTTCCTATGATCATATGTACAAAAATGTCATCGAATCCTATACCGGATATATCCAGGTACAACACAAGGATTTCTGGGATGAAAAGATTGTGGACAATACCTTTGCTTATGATCGACAATTGGAGCGGCAACTCCTTGAAGATGAAAATGTGGAGGCAAGCATTCCCAGGTTTGAATCCTTTGCACTGGCCTCCAACGGTCCCCAAACTAAAGGGGTGTTGGTTATGGGGGTGGACCCCGAAAAAGAGCGCTATCTCTCCAAGGTCACCGACAAAATGGTGAAATACCGACTTACCCCAGAAGCCCTTGAAAAGATCAAACAAGATTCCAACCTGCCTGAAAAGGTTAAAGAGTTGGCGATCCTATTTGAAAACAGCGCCTATACAAACAATTCCCGCATGCAACTGGACCTTGGGATCGATGATAAACTGGCTTCAGAGATTATGCCATCCATCGAATCGTATACAGCATTTCAAAATGCATCAATTCATATGGGCGAACCCGGGGTCTGGGTAGGTGATAAACTTTCGCAATACCTGCAACTTGGTATTGGCGATACCATAGTACTGATCAGCCAGGGATACCATGCCACCACAGCAGCAGGTAAATATGAGATCAAAGGAATTGTGAAGCTTCCCCTGCCCGACATTGACAACAAAATCGTCTATCTCCCCCTGGATATTTGCCAGGAACTATATAATGCAGAAGGAAACCTCACCTCCCTGGCCCTCGCTGTGAGCAACAACAGGGACAAAACCATTGCCGAAACTGTACAAAGGATCAGTAAGCTGGTATCTGAAGAGCACAAGGTGATGGAGTGGCGGGAAATGAATGAAGTGATGGTCTCCCAGATGGATGCTGATGATAAGGGTGGCCAGATTATGCTGGGTATCCTCTACCTGGTAATTGCCTTCGGGGTTTTTGGTACGGTGTTGATGCTGACCGCGGAACGAAAAAGGGAGTTTGGTGTATTGGTGGCTATTGGGATGCAAAAGAAAAAACTGGCCTCCATCATGACCCTGGAGATGCTGCTCATCGGATTGTTAGGAATCCTGAGCGGCGCACTGGTAGCTTCCGTTCTGATCCTCTATGGCGTAGAGCATCCGATTGTATTTAAGGGAGAGACGGCAAAAATGTTTGAAGAGTATGGAATGGAACCAAAAATGGCATTCTGGACCATCGGCACCTACTATATCTCGCAAATACTGATTGTAGTGCTTATGGTACTTCTGGCCATTGGATACCCAATAAGAAAGATTTTCGGAATGAACCTGGTAAACGCTTTAAGGGCATAACACATATAGATATGATCTGGAAAACAGCCTGGAAGAATGTATGGCGGAATAAGGTCCGAAGCCTGGTGGTAATCATTTCGGTGACCATTGGCAT
>JAOZUK010000184.1 GCA_029938715.1 Bacteroidales bacterium
TTTACTTCCTTGAGCGAACGGTGGTGTATTCGTTGATACATCCTTTTACCTGGTAAGAGTCACCATCTTTCATATCTCTGAAGAATACCTCTTCGTTGTTGGGATACTGAGATGCGTAGTCGCTTATCCTTTTGTTTGCATCTGAAGCCACAGAGGGATCTACAGATTTAGCTTTCGCATATTTATCGGCAGCAACCCAGAATGCGGTACGTTTTTCAAAATCATCACCCAGGTTATCTCTTGATGCAATAATGGCATCTCCCCATGTAATATAAGCTTTGCCATGGTTGCTTTTGCGGGCTATGGCTTCACTGGCATATACAATAGCGTCACAATAGTCTTTGTTGGCACTGCTCACAACTGCCAGCTCATAGAACCAATCGGCCCTGGTATCATTGTCAAGATCCGACCCGATTACAGCCATCTGCAAATAGGCTGCAGCTTTCTGAAAGTCGCTTTTTGAGATAAACAGGATAGCCAGCTGATGGGCAGATTCTGGTCCGGGATCAATTACATACATCTGCTCCGAGGCAGCCACATAAAGATCAGACCTGTCACATCCGGAAGCGGTATAAAACCTGATTACCTCTTTCAGGAAATCTTTATCCTCCTTATTGGCCTCAAATTGCGGTTCAAAATATCCGTTGAGTGCTTCACAGGTCAGGAGCCCGCTGCTAATCATCAGTTCGTCGATATTTGCTTTCGCTTTGGGCCAACGTGAACTCTTCTTCAGCAAAGGATCAATGATTGCTGTTACATCAAAATAGTCATTAATGGCTTGATTATCATCGACCACACCGGCTTTGTTAAGTGAGATACTAGCGTTGATAAAGGTAACCATTACGGCATCCCTGGATTTACTTTTTTCTTTCTCAATACTCGCTTTCAGATTTGCATATCCCTCTTCCAGTGCCGCTACATTGAGCCTTCCTTCACCATCCACTCTACGGTAACGCAACAGATCAATGCCCCTGCGGCCCATGATGCTACCTGCCCGGCTCTTAAAGTATTCCATTCGCCTGTCGTAGATCAACAGCATAGTATCTATCAATTCCTCTTTACGATTTGCATTACCGGCAGATTCTATAAATACCCTGTACATGGAGATCCCCTCCACGAACATTTTTTCACTTGATGCGGGACATTCGCTAAACACACCACGCCATGGGCTAATGGCGTCTTTATAGTTGTTGTGTTTGAAAAATTCCCTGTAGAGAGATAGGTTTTTTATACAGTTTATACTGTCCTTTCCCTTCCCATATTTTGATCCGTCCTCGATTCCTTTTTGTGAAATAGCAGGTAGGACAAACAAAAGGGAAAAAGTCGCCAATAAGATGGATTTGAGGGCTTTCGTTTTCATACCGTTCAAAATTTTCATGGTTTAATCAAATCTCCGTTTTCGGAACCAAAGATCGTGCAAAGTTACATTAAATGTAATAATTCCATAATTTTCTTTCACTAAATTGTAGTCTGTTGTACCTCTGGTACCAGCAGTGAAAGCTAGATTAATGCTTGACTTTAAAGTTTTTATCGGTAACCCTACTCCAAATGTTATGCCATAGTCTGTCAGCTGATAATCATTGACCACTAAATAATAGTTGGTGTAATATCCACCCAGCCGGTAGGTGATGAGTTTATGATAACCCCTGATGGCCTGGTGATCGGGAATATACTCTGTGCCAAGATGCACTGAGTTGGATTTTGTAGTGTAATGCTTTTCACCTGTGGAAGAACCCGTCCAATCCTGCATGTAGAAATCACCCGTCAAGGTCAGTTTATTGGGAATTCCCACGGCAAATCCCATACCTATCTTTTGGGGGATGGTGAATTTCCTTAATGTAGTGTCCTCTCCCAGCACATAGTTTGGGTCGATTAACGTCGAATCATTAATATATGCAGGTTCGTATGGAAGAATCTGGTTATTTACAGTATACTGAAGCTCAGAGTTGGCATTTGCTTTGAAATCATAGACCCCCCCCAGGGTTAGGAAGAATTTGTCGCTGAATACTTCATGGTATTGGAGACCAAGTGTGAACACAGGTTTTCTAAGGTCAAAATTCTCTACAGACGAGACACTTGAATATTGCGAACTCATGGGGAACAGGACGGATCGTTCCCGGGTAAGTTTTCCCATCAGATAGTTCATGGTAACACCCACCGAAATGCGTTTCCACAGTTTAAGGGAGGTACCCACATAAAAATTCATGATTCCTCCATCCCCGTTGTAATAGGTGTCCAGCGCCTCTCCGTGAAGGTAATCATCAAACTCCTGCTTGATGTTATACCCAATGCTGCTGTAGGGAAGGATTCCGGCAGAAAACCCCATGTGTTTACCCACGGAGCTCGCAAAAGCCACATGGTGCAGGTTCATGTTCCACCAACTATTTGACGACACCTCTGTTTTGTACTGATTGTGAAAGCTGTTGAATCCAAAATCAAAATATACCGATGTGCTGTCCAGTGCCGCGAATGAAGCAGGATTCAATGGATTGATCCTGTTTGCACTGTGTATGGCCAGTCCTGTTCCTCCCATGGCCTGATTCTGACCCAGTCCAGGTTTTGCCAGGTCGCCAAGCGCAAAGCGGGTGTAGGGCGAATAGGTGCTGAACTGGCTGTGAAGTTGACAGGTAACTGAGAAGGCGACAAGAAAAGTAATAAATAAGTATCTATATATCTTCAGTTGCATTGTGTTCCAATATTCTGTTAAGTCCGATCAGGTTCAGATTAAGGTCCACAAAGATGCTACTTTTTAGCTTTCCAACAAAGTAATTCGCATCTCCGCCAGTCAATACTACCTGTAGTTGAGGGTACTCCTGGCTAATTGTTTTTATAAACCCGTCAATTTCGAACAATAAACCGTTTACGATACCCGATTGAATGGCTTCCCTTGTGCTGCTACCCACCAGGGGTGGTTTTTCTTCGGGGCGCTCCAGATGAGGTAACCGGGTGGTATACTTGTTCAGTGATTTAAACCTGATCTCCAGTCCCGGTGAAATGTTTCCCCCCATAAATTCGCCTTCAGATGTAACAATGTCATAGGTGATGGCCGTTCCGGCATCTATGACCAGAACGTTGGTTTCAGGGTAAATAGTATACGCTCCCACTGCAGCAGCGATTCGGTCATAACCCAGTGTATCGGGTGTGCGATATCGGTTTACAAGTGGAATAGAGGTCGATGGATCAAGTTCAATGCAAAGGTTATAGAGATTACCCAGGTAATCGATGATCTCCCTGGAATAGTTTACCACTGAAGAGATTATAACTCCCCTCAGCTCTTTGTAGCGGGTATGAAAATAGGCAATCTCCCGGCTGGAAATTTTCTCATAAGTAGCGGACTCGATAACTTGTTTATCTTCGCATACTGCAATTTTACCGAAACTGTTTCCCAGGTCAAGAACTAGGTTCATTTGCGTTAGCCGTTACTTAATTTCTGCAGTATGGCAAAGGCCTCCTGTACAGAATTAACTTGGTCGCTTCTCAGACTCAGTCTCTCCTGATCCTCCCGCATTCGAAAGAGGCCAGGATTAGCCTGAATATTCCCAATCACCTCTTTAAACTTCGAGGAGCTATAGAAAGGAGAAGCAGGATTGTTTACAAAATACGTAATCAGGACGCTCTTTTTCAACACTATTTTTTCAACACCACTGTGTTGGGCCTGCCATCTAAGCTCTACAACTTTCAATAATTCTTCTGATGGGATGGGAAGAATACCAAACCGGTCGAGAAGCATATTCCGGAATTCCTTCAGGCCTTGATCATCCCTAATAGCATCCAGTTTTCTGTATAATTCGACCCTTTCACTGATGTTGGAGATATAACTATCGGGAAACAACAGTTCGAGATCGGTATCGATGTGACAATCAGATAGAAACTGAGTCTCTTCGGAGCCTGGGGAGGGCTTGGTGTCATAGAGGTTGCTAAACTCCGTCTCCTTCAGCTCGGTAATGGCTTCATTCAGGATCCTGTTGTAGGTTTCGAAACCCATATCTGCAATAAACCCACTCTGTTCGGCTCCCAACAGGTTACCTGCTCCTCTGATGTCCAGATCCTGAAGAGCGATGTTAAAACCGCTTCCCAGGGCCGAGAACTCCTCTACCGCTTTGAGCCGCCGTCGGGCTTCCTGGGAGAGCAGGGTAATCGGGGGTGCAAAAATATAGCAGAATGCCTTCTTATTGGAACGACCCACCCTGCCTCTGAGCTGATGCAGATCACTTAATCCGAAGTTCTGACCGTTGTTGATAATTATTGTATTGGCATTGGGAATGTCCAGGCCCGATTCGACAATGGTGGTGGCAATGAGCACATCGTAATCGCCTTGCATAAAATCGAGAATAACCGATTCCAGCTTCCTGCCATCCATCTGACCGTGTGCCACTACAGCTCTGATCCCGGGGAGCAATCGATTTACGATCTCTTTGATTTCCATGATATTCTGTACCCGGTTATGGATCAGGAAAACCTGTCCACCCCGGCTCACCTCGTATTCTAAGGCCTCTTTAATGATCTCCTCATTGAAGGGGTGAAGCTCTGTGATAATGGGATGACGGTTGGGTGGAGGGGTATTGATAATAGAGAGGTCGCGGGATCCCATCAATGAGAACTGCAGGGTCCTGGGAATAGGGGTGGCAGTTAAAGTAAGGGTATCCACATTCAGCTTGATCTGTTTTAATTTCTCCTTCACACTCACCCCGAACTTCTGCTCCTCATCGATAATCAGTAAACCCAGATCTCTGAATACTATATCCTTTCCCACCAGTTTATGGGTGCCAATGATGATATCAATCCCACCCATCTTCAGTTTGGAGATGATCTGTTTCTGATCTGCTGTGCTTCTGAATCTGCTCAGATAGTCGACTGTACAGGGAAAATCTTTGAGCCTCTCTCTGAATGTATTGTAGTGCTGCAATGCAAGAATTGTGGTTGGGACCAGGATGGCCACCTGCTTGCTGTCAGTCACTGCTTTGAAAGCTGCCCTTATGGCCACTTCTGTCTTCCCGAATCCCACATCCCCGCAGACCAGTCTGTCCATGGGGAAGCCGGCTTCCATGCCATCTTTTACATCGGCAGTGGCTTTTAGCTGGTCAGGTGTATCTTCATAGATAAAGGATGATTCCAACTCCTTCTGAAGATAGGTGTCAGCAGAGAAGGCAAAGCCCTTTTGCTCTTTTCTGCGCGCATAGAGAAGAATCAACTCCCTGGCAATGTCCTGTACCTTCTTTTTCGTATTGCTCTTTAACTTCTGCCAGGCCCCGGTCCCCAGTTTATAGATTTTCGGAGGACCTGTATCCTTCCCCTTATATTTGGAGATGCGGTGCATGGAGTGAATATTCACATAAA
Source organism: Bacteroidales bacterium (assembly GCA_029938715.1). Lineage (GTDB taxonomy): Bacteria > Bacteroidota > Bacteroidia > Bacteroidales. The sequence continues at coordinate 5,338 of JAOZUK010000184.1, forward strand.
GCACATCTTTATCCTTGTAAACCAGCTTAATGGCTTCCTGTATCCTGCCATTAACATCGATCTTCTCCAATCCGCCAAAGATCCCTATTCCATGATCCACATGGACCACGTAGTCTCCCGGATTGAGACCCATCAGCTCTTTTGCAGATACCGACTCCTGTCGGCTGAACCGGTCATGGAACCTGAATTTATGGTAACGATCAAAGATTTGATGATCCGTATAAAAGGAGATCTTCATATCATGATCCATAAATCCTTCATGGAGGGTTTGGGATACCACCTGGTATTGGAGCTCGGGATCTATTTCGTTAAATATGGAGCGCAATCTCTCCAACTGCTTCTCATTGTCAGACGAAATAAAGTTAGTGTAACCTTCGGTGGCAGACTCCTTCATATGTAAGGTGAGCAGGTCGAAGTTTTTCTGAAAGGCGGGTTGAGGCGCTGTGTTGAAACGCCATGTTTTTCTCTCCTTGCCCTTGTAGGAAATCCCAAACAATATCTGCCGGAATTTTTCCATCTGGTTTTTGATTTCTTTACCGCTCTTCAGGAACTTGGTTTTATCGATGTAGCGGTCAGAATCAGCATCAAACTCAGTCTTTTCGAAGAGAGACTGAATCTGATCTGTGATTAGCTCCGGGTTATCTGCCCACAGGGTGGTTCCAGATGGGATATACTCAAGAAATGAGATCCGTTTTTCCCCCATTTCGTGCTCCCACTGGATGTTGGGGATTACATTTACTTTTTTTACCGTCTCAATGGAGCGCTGGGAATCTGCATCGAAGATCCTGATGGAGTCCACTTCATCATCAAAAAAGTCGATACGGCAGGGGTGACTCGATGCAAAGGAGAAGATATCTGCAATGCCTCCACGTATGGAGTACTGACCGGGTTCATTTACAAAATCGACCAGCTGGAAATCGTAGGTTTGCAGTATCTCCTCAAGAAACGCCATGTCGATCTTCTCACCCTGCTTCAATTCAAGGGTGGTTTTACTCAGCTGCTGTTTTGTTATAACAGACTCTACCAATGCCTCAGCATAAGAGATAATGAAGCTGGCCACCCTCCTTTCAGATAGCCGTCTGAGTGTCTGCGTACGTGTGATTATATTGGCTTCATCGGTCTGCTGGTACTGTACCGAACGCTTGTAAGAAGAGGGAAAGAACAGCGTTCGATCGGGCGAGCCATCCAATGTGACCAGATCGGTGTAGAAATATGCCGCCTCTTCTTTGTCGCTAAACAGTATCAGATGTGGCCCCTTCAGCTCGTTCAGGCAGGCATGTATAAGCGCTGATCTGGAAGAACCTGTAAGGCCTTCCAGGTGCTGCGTACCGATGTTTTCTTCCTCAAGGGCCCGGATGAGTTCGGGGAAATGGGGATGAGCTGGATATTGATTTGCTATCATGATCTTTTGCGTGGGCAAACTTAATAAAAAAAAGGCCATACGGATTCCATTCTTTGTGGGCTCAGCTCATATGGTCAAACAGGCGGAAAAATTTATGCAAATCAATAACTGAAAGCCAGGTTGACTTCCTCTTAAAGGCTCTTGATTGTTTCTAATTCGCCCGATGCAGCGGCCTTTATAATGGACCCCATATACTCATCTACAAGTTTGGAAGTAAGTGGGACTGGCATGTTCTCCAGTTTGGATCTAAGCTGGGGATTTTTGGCAGCTGAAAGAATTCGTACAATGTGCGCCTTTCCAAAACCATCAATCTGACCCAGTGAAGTTGGAAAATCTATACTCTTTGCGAAAGAGATCATGGCTTCTGCAAAGGCAATGCCCAGTTCCCGGCCTTCCAGTGAATTGAAGTCCCTGGCGCTGTATCCCGCTTCTTTATATATGGATCCCAGTACCTTCAGTGGCTCCTGGATGGCAGGGGCATAGAAAATAGCATAGTATGGGTTCATCAGGGCGCATGCACGGCCATGGGACAGTAGGTCCACCAGTGAAAAGCTGGTCAGGTGAGCTCCGCTGGTTCCACCAATCATAATGGCGTAGCCTCCCAGGTCGGTGGCAGCACAGAGAGCATTCCGGGCTTCGCGATCAGAGGGATCTTTGATTACCCGTGGGAGGTTGTTTACCACCAGTGATATGGAGATGGATGCAATTTCTCTGGCCTTATCATACACAGGCTTCCCAACTGAACCAAAGTAGACTTCCAGGCTGTGGGACATTCCATCCAGGGCACCGTCCAGTGTCAGGTCGGGGGGTGCCTCATAAGTAACCGCGTAGTCGAATACCGGTACCTGCGGCACGATGGCTTCATCAACGATCAACTTCTTCTGACTGGTCTCCAGGTTGGTGATATTTGAATATTTCGTAAGGTGAGCCGCAGAACTGGCTGCTGTCTGGATGGCCACATGGGGGGTAAGAATCTTCTCCATTTTTTCAAGTGTTTCGGTAACCTTTCCCACGCCGAAGTAATCCTCGATCTCGCCACCCAGAACATCCAAAACAATTGCTGCTTTTACTGCATCGATGGTGCTGCCTCCGCCCATGCTAATCACCACATCGTGTTGGGTCTCTTTTAGGAATTTGGCTGTCCGTAACAAATCCTCTTCAGGCGCATTGGGACGAATAACATCAATGCTCTCCAGGATCAGTTCAACACCGGCTAACTGAAGGGAGGAACGAAGGGTCGTCAGAAGTGGGTCGATTCCAGGAAACTGGTTCCTGATCAGGATGGCCTTTGTTCCGTAAGATGCAACTGCATCACCTACCTCTCCCATACAATTCTCTCCATAGATGAATCTCCCCTGCTTGAAATCAGCCAGAAGGACATCTATGGTTTCCTTATAATCCATATTGTGCTCGCTTTGCCCGTGTTACATCCTTGCTTCGCAAGGGTTACATACTCACTATGTTCGTGTTACAATCTTACTTTATACTTTCTACTTTATACTTTCTACTTTATACTTTCTACTTTATAC
>JAOZUK010000495.1 GCA_029938715.1 Bacteroidales bacterium
CCAGGCCTTCACCCCGAAATAGGCCGGAATGGAGATCAATGCACTTATGCCAAGCAGGTTAAACATCTCCCTGGAAAGCAAACGCATAACAATCTCCACCGAGGCCCCCATGATCTTTCGGATCCCGATTTCCCGGGTACGCTGATTGGTAGTGTATGAGATCAGACCAAGAAGTCCAAGACAGGTGATGAAAATCGACAGGAAAGAAAATACCAATAGGATCTGACCGGTTCGTCGCTCTGTAGCAAACATTGTATCAAACTGTTCATCCATCCAAAAGTAATCAAAAGGATACTCGCTGTTAAACTCTTCCCATTTGGTTTGCAAAAAACTGAGGGTTTCTGAGCGGTCCCCCTTTCCCAGCCTCACAGCGATTACTCCTTCATAATTTCCCCTCATAAAATGGATGACCATGGGGCTAATCTCCGAATCCATTGATTCAAAATGAAAATCCTTTACCACCCCTATGATGGGTGAAAAATATTCGGCCCCATCGTTGTCAAAATCCACAAATCGGGTAGTTAACGGATCCTCTAGTCCAAGAGCTCTTACAGTGGCTTCGTTTACAACCACACCAAATGAATCGGACGGCATATCGGGGCTGAAGAACCTGCCACTAATCAGTTCCAGGTTCATGGCCTTTTCAAAGTTGTAGCTTACACGAGAGGTAGCCAGTGTAAATATGTCAGTGCGGTCCCGTCCCTCCAACCAGTGAGCATCGTCTGAGTATTGATAGGATGGAATGCTGGTTGTATTGGCTGCACTGATCACATTGGAATGTTGCTCAATCTCTTTCTTAAAGGCATCGATGCGCTCCTTTAGTACATCTGATCTCTTTATAATCACAAGATCCTCTTTGGCAAAGCCAGTCTCCTTTTTCTGCATATAGTTGAGCTGCCGGTTTACTATAATGGTTCCAATGAGGATCACGATGGTAACGGTAAACTGAAGTACGATCAGGCTGCTTCTGAGCAAACTTTTCCGGGAAGCGCTCTTTTTTTCTGAACTGAACACTGCAGCAGGTTTAAATGAGGCCAGCACAAATGCAGGGTAGCTTCCTGCTATAACCCCAACCAGAATCGCAAAGGTAATCAGCAATGGGATGGCCCATGGGATTCCAAATAAGTCAAACTCAAGATTTAACTGGATCATATTGTTATAGTTGGGAAGTAAAAGAAAAACAAGAACTACAGCAGCAATCAGCGAGATAAGACTTAATGCCACAGACTCGGTTAGAAACTGGCCAATAAGCTGTGATCGCTTACTCCCAACCACTTTGCGTAGTCCCACTTCCCTTGCCCTGACGGTGGATCTGGCCGTCGCCAGATTCATAAAGTTGATCCCGGCAATAACTAGTATCAGAATAGCCGCCACCAGGAAAACATAAACATAAAGGGGATTCCCATTGGGTTCATGTTCATATTGCAGATGAGAGTGCAGGTGAATATCGGTCAGTTTCTGGACCTTGTATCCATAGGAATTCCCTGAGGCTTCAAACTGCTCAATATCCACTCCCAGAAATTGAAAGATTGTGGGTCCTACATATTTAATCACCATCTCCCTTAAACGAGACTCAAATTCCTGAGGATCAGTCCCCTCTTTAAGTACCACATAGGTATAGAAATTGTGATTGACCCAGTTGGTACTGCGACTGTTACCAAGGGTGGATAAAGAACCGATCATTTCATAGTGAAAATGCGAATTCTGAGGAAAGTCTGCCATTACGCCAGTAATCACAGATAGATTGGTGTCCTGTTCAATTTTAAGGGTCTGACCGATGGGATCCTCATCCCCAAAATACTTACGGGCGTACTCCTCACTGAGAACTATGCTCCGGGGATCTCGCAGACAGGTTTTAGGATCCCCTTTAATCAGGTCAAAACTGAAAACATCAAAGAAGGTTGAATCGGCAAAAATAAACTCATCTTCCGTCTCCTGAAAAACGCGATCCCCCTTTCGCACCAGCCATCCTCCGGATTTCCTCATTCTGACTGCATTCTCCACCTCCGGATAATCGTTAAGGAGTGCTTCCGCCATGGGTGGAGAGGTCACCGCATGCCTCATTTCAGTGGCAGGCATGCTACCCGAGATCCAGACCCGGTATATCTGATCTGATTTTTCATGGAACTTATCATAGGTCAGTTCGTTGACTACATACAGAAGAATTAAAATACTGCTGGCAATCCCGATGGTAAGTCCAAATACATTAATTAAAGTATATCCTCTGTGTCTCCAGAGGTTTCTCAGTGCAACAACAACATAACTTTTAAGCATGGATGGTTTTTTTTCTTATTTTTATTCACATA
>JAOZUK010000496.1 GCA_029938715.1 Bacteroidales bacterium
TGTCGGATATTCTGTCCTCCTGCACCAGTATTCTTGAAAGATCCTCCTGAAGCAGACTTTTGACAGAATCCAACCGGTGGGTGATTCTGTTGATGCGAATCAATCTATCCTCAGGAATTCCCTCTTCATGGTCACTTTCCAGAGTTATTATCCATTTTTCTTTATTGGCATCCAACATCTTGGTTGTCGCACTTATTCCTCCGGTCTTATCTGATAACCTGTTCAGTAATTGTTCGAGTTCTCCGTGATAGTATCCGGCCCTCTGAGCCATAAATTCAAGCTCTCTGATGCTCACGCCCTTTACTGCAATTACAATTGTATCACCCATGAACTGACTTATGGTTGAGAAAAGTGTATCCACCTCTCCCATAAAGCCGTTTATGACTTCTTCACTAAAGTGTTTCTTTCCCGACTCGGTGATCAGGCTGTTTGATTCATTAAAGGCTTTGGTAATCTCTGTTGACTCAAAAGAGGGCTTTTGGATGGTGTCGGTTTGCTCCTGGGGTGTCTCTTCCTGTTCCTCCTGGGGAAGAATACCCTGGCCTAAAAGGGTAAAAGAGAAGCTTATGAACAGAGCAATAGATGGCAATAGCTGGAGTGATCTGAGTTTCATGGAAATCTTAGGTTTACATATTTCTGAATATAACCAATTTAATTCTTGATGGTTCAATATATTAGTTAGGTTGATTCATAGCCTTTTGAATATTTTGTCGGGTTTCTTTGGAAATGCCGTGTTCATTGGCAATTGCTCCCCACTGGCTAATTGAATCCTGAACTTCCTCTATAATGTAATTTGCATTTTTCACCCCAAAATGTGTTGCTAATTTCATCAAATCTTTTCTTCCCGGGTTTTGGCTTTCCCCGGCCACCAGTGTACTGTGGAAACCATAGTTGGAATTGGAGAAAGTAAGGTCGTAGGCAGGTGCAAAACGCCATTTCCCTTTTGCATTCATAAGGAATGAAAAGTTTTTGCTGTGGTCGTCCCTGTTATGGGCATAAATATTAAATACAGCAAGCCTAAAGATCTTTTCGTATGCCTTTACATGTTTTTCCAATTGGAAAGCACAATCCATTAAGTGTCCGTAATCCATTGTGCTCATCCTGAAGTTATCGTGCATAAGCCCTGAAGCAGTATGCATGTGCAGCCGTTTATTAAAAACCCGGTCAAATCTTTTGGTGCCAAAATAGACTTGTCCCGATTTGCCATTAAATAGTTTACATTCGCTCATTTCAATACCTGCCAACAGAGCCATCTTATGATAGGCAAATTCGATATTCGCAATTTCCCGGTTATCTGAAGGCGATGGAAATTTTATTATCCAATCTTCATAGTCTTGAGGAAGGATGTCAACACCATGCATCAGGTCGTCGGTTTGCGGATTATAGCCAATGGAAATCTTTGGTCTTGCACCACCTGAAGAGCCTCCCAGAATATACAGCTCTTCGATAATGTCAGAACTTGTACCCTGAAGTACCTTCACTATTTCGCATGCAATATTATCCAACTCTAAAACAAATGAATGGTTCTTATCTGTTTCTATTTCGGGCATGTAAACCAGAGCGCCCATCCCGTTTGAGCCGACGAAAGCCAATCTGTCTAAAGGGCTTATATGGGCAATATTAATTCCATTTGAAGATAACGTACGGTCTAACAACAGTTTTCCCCAACCATCAGGAAGAGAGTCGTTAAATACACCAAATAGGCCATCGAAAGGTTCCATTCCGGCACTCGCAATTTCTCCTGAAAAGGGGAGCTTAATTGGAGAAATATTTATCCCTCGGGATAAGAAACTGGAATGATATTTAAAGTATATTTTCCTGTCGGAAAGTACAAGTTCCCCAACTTCAGTTTCCTGCCCCTCAAGCAGTAATAAAACAGATAATTTATTTCGAAAATAGTTTTTCAATATCTCCATGGTTTTCTTTGGCTTTCAACACATTGTCAAAGTCGTCCAGCCGTCCCATAATGTGCATAAGTTTTAGTAGTGATTCTAAAGCTATTTTTCCGGTATTTTCAAAACGTTTTAAGCTGCCGAGAGAAACCCCCGAACGTTCAGCTATCTCTGCCTGCGACATCTTTAGCTGCTTTCTTATTAAACGGTGTCTCTGGGCTATCGCTTTGCTTACCTCGTATGGAGTTGGTTTTAATGAATACATTTTATAAATGGATAATATATTATATAAATATAGTGAAAATATCCCATAATGGATAATATATTAGCCACTAAATGCTTCCTATTAAATTAGAAATATGGTATATTGATGAATAAAGGAAGGGCTTCACATTTGCAAATGATTCTAATT
>JAOZUK010000185.1:0-3513 GCA_029938715.1 Bacteroidales bacterium
ATCCACTCTTACCGGGCTACTGCAAGAGATAAAAAGGATCAGGAAAGACAAAACAAAGAGTTGAGGACTAAAGAGTTTCGCATTAATTGACTTCATGATGATTGCAGTTTTGATTTCAGGAATATCAGGTAAAACTAACAATTGGTTGTAATACCTTTCTTTCTGAGCGTATCAAATAATATAACGAAAGACCGATTTTCGGAATTTCTTTTACGAGCGTATCAATACAATCAGCAGATGATTGTTACAAATAAAAACAATACTGTACTGTCATTCAAAGACAGCTAGGATAATCCCTACCTTATAATTAGGATTTTCCTCCCTTCGATTTCGGAATTCTCCCTATCATGTGGATACCTCCTCCCCCTATATTTGTGAGTACATTCATATGCATGAAAAGATGAAAAATGTTTTCAATAAAAAGTCAAATGGCAAGACTATTCTGGTCCTGGCAGAATGCCAGCAAGGGGCTTTGAAAGCAGGCCGTTATGCCTTAAAACATTTATATGATTTTCAAACCCGGATCATCCTTTTGCAGACATATAAGGCACCGAAGATTGGCATATCTATGGTCAGAAATCTTGCTTCGATATTAAAAAACATTTCAAAGGAAGATCTTACAGTTCTGAAAAATACACTTATAGAAGAATTTGGGATTCCATCCGACCACATAGTGAAGCTTGCAAGAGAAGGAGATCTCACAAGCATTGCACAGGAGGAACTTAAGAATTGTGATAATTTCTCTGTGGTTATCGGAACAGATTGCGCCCCATTATATACCCGGAAACCCTACAAGCGGATCAAATCTTTTATAACAATTACTGGCATCCGCCCTATTTTCATAGTAGATGATAATATCACACAAATAAACCAATCCAAAATTCTTGTAATTCAAGGAAATAAGGACAAAATGTCGGAAACTTTTAAAGATTTCCTTGCTAAAGTTTCTGAAGAAGATAAAATACCTGTTGAGTATTCAACAGGTGATAAGCTGAACACCACTTCACATTCTGAAGGAGACACATGCTTTCTCTTCAAAGAAGCTATGGAATAGGCAATTCCGTTATTATATGATACTTATAACAGAGGAAAGATGACTCAAACACCTGGAATAAATAAAATACTCGCCCCTGTCCCTTTAAGCAGTGATTGTAAAATTGCCATACAACAGGCGATGATCTTTCACGAGGTTTACGGTTCTGAGATTATCCTGCTTCACGTTGAAACAGAGTTTTCACTTTTTCATAAGCTATTAAGGCCTGGTCGATTAAAGAAGCATATAAAAAGGGCGAAAAAGAAGTTGAAAAAGTATGCGAAAAATTATTTTGGAGGGAACATACCCGACTTCATAAGCATACATGTTAGTACAGGCGAACTGGTTCAGGGAATTCTCCTCGCTGCGAAGAAAACAGAATGTGATTTAATTATAATAAGTAAAAGGGAGCGAATAGTTTCAAGATTTAATTTTCTGAAAAATGAAAATGCAGATAAACTCATCTCTGGTGCGGTTTGTCCAGTCTTAACCATCTCCGGAAAGCATACCGAAGAGGGGATTAAAAATATCCTGATTCCGGTTGATATCACAAAAAAGATCGACAGTAAGGTAGCCCGGGTAAAATGCCTTGCCAAAAAATTCAATGCGAAAGTACATGTCATTTCCGTACTTGACCTGGATATTCCTCCTTTGAAAAGCCTGGCATACCGGAAGGCATTAGAAATTGAAACTTCCATAAAGAAGGAGGGGCTGGAGGTAAACGTGGAATTGATTAAGGCCAAAAACCGACCAATGCATGAGGTGGTATTATCACATATTCATGAATTAAAGCCTGACCTGGTATTAATGATGACCCATCAGGAGTCAATACTTTTTGATAACTATATCGGAAAATTTGCGGGTGAAATAATCCACAGGTCTGAGAGTCCGGTATTTAACCTGGTACCCAGGAAGGAGACTCTCACGGGGAATCTTTTAGATTCCTTCTCTCCTGAGAAGAAGGCCTGGCAAGAAAATTATGTATAATGACAATCTGAAATATACGATGGAACATAACAATAAAATAAAGGACCTGACCGATAAAATCTACCGTGAAGGAATTGAAAAAGCAAACGAAGATGCTCAACTCATCATTTCTCAATCAAAAAAAGAAGCGTCAATAATTATTGATGATGCAAGCAGGGAAGCAGACCGGATTGTAAATCAGTCCGAAAAAGAAGCTGTGAATATTGCTGAACGAATAAAAACAGATTTGCGTCTCTCCTCCCAGCAATCTCTGGGTGTCCTCAGAAAGGAGATCACGGATCTTATTCAGGTAAAAGTACTTGAAGAACCTCTGCAAAAAGCATTTAAGGATCATGAATTTATGCAAAAAATGCTTGAAATGGTCATCAATAAATGGGACCTGATGAATGGAGATTCAGGTTTGGATGTTTTGATTCCAAAAGATAAAATTGAAGAGACAGAACAGTATTTTAAAGAAAAAACAGGCTCTCTACTAAATAACGGTTTGTCTTTCACAGCTGATCATAATCTGAAAAATGGCTTCGAAATTTCACCTAAGAACGGTAATTATAAGATTTGTGTAACTGATTCAGCATTTGAAGCTTTTCTAAGCACACATTTTAAGGAAAGAATTAGCGAATTTTTATTTATACAGGAAAACTAGTGCTGCAAAGAAGGTACCATTATCTTGTGGCAGGTCTGCCTGATCTTTCATTTGAAGAACAGAAAAAAACCATCTCCATCTTGGATTTTTGTGAGCAACTGGAAGGTCACCTGCATCCTGCCGATTATGAGCAGATCAAGCTGATATTGCTGATATACGACAACAAAAATCTGATCAGCTTTCTTAAACATGGTGAAACTGAGTATCAATTTGCAGGAAACTATAATGCAGAGATATTCATGGATCAGGTTGAGCGACTCTCTTCCATCATACCAGTGATTGATTTATTGCCCGGATATATGGTTGAGCTTACTAGAACTCATTATAGCAATGAGTCCTCTGCAGACCCGGGTAACTATGAGAAGATTTTAGCGGAAGGCTACTACCATTATGTGATGAAAACAGGAACTCCATTTTTGAAAAGGGTCACTGAGTTTGACTATAACATGAAAAACCTGTTAGCGACACTGCAAACCGGAAAGTATAATCTTTTTCAAAAAGAGGAAATTGTTGGAGAGAATTCTTTAGCTGACTATTTAAAAGGCCTCGGGGGAAAAAATATTGTGCCTGATTCAGAATTTGAATTCTTTAACGAGATCATGGGGTATGCAGGCAATCGCTCTTTCACTGAGGCAGAGCGAAAATATGATATGCTTCGCTGGAAAATGATTGATGATGCCCTGTTTTTCAACTATTTCAGCAATGACTGGCTTTTGGGGTATTTATTAAAATTACTGATAATCAAACGATGGGAAGTCCTCAGTCATGATTCAGGTGAGCAGAAACTGAAACAAATGATTGCTGATATATAGTCTATTAAATCAAAAATAAAAATGGCATCAAAAGGAAA
>JAOZUK010000185.1:3613-8252 GCA_029938715.1 Bacteroidales bacterium
TGATTGCTGATATATAGTCTATTAAATCAAAAATAAAAATGGCATCAAAAGGAAAGGTAAAAGGTATAATAGCAAACCTGGTTATTGTTGAGACCGACGAACCCGTTGCTCAAAATGAGATATGTATGATTTTGCACGGTGAAGTAAAATTGATGGCCGAGGTAATAAAAATTATGGGCAATCTGGTATATGTTCAGGTTTTTGAAAGCACACGTGGATTGAAAGTGGGCACCTCTGTTGATTTCACCGGGAAGATGCTTGAAGTTGAGCTTGGTCCGGGGATACTATCCCGTAATTATGACGGCTTACAGAACAATCTCGATTCTATGGAAGGTATATTCCTTAAAAGAGGAAACTATACCTCTCCTCTCGATGAGAACAAGGAATGGGACTATAAACCCCTGGTGGAGCCAGGTGTAACGGTAAAGGCAGGTGACTGGCTTGGTGAAGTCAAAGAGAACCAGATCACGCATAAAATCATGGTTCCATTTAGCTTTGAGGGTACATACATTGTAAAAACCAATGTTTCAAAGGGCCGCTACAAAATCACTGACTGCATTGCCACACTGGAGAATGGTTCTGACTCCCTGCAAAATGTTACAATGGTTCAGAAATGGCCGGTTAAGATTCCGCTTAAATCATACAAGCATAAGCCCCGCCCTTTCAAAATGTTGGAAACTGGCGTTCGTGCTATTGATACATTGAACCCAATTACAGAAGGAGGAACCGGTTTTATACCCGGGCCATTTGGATGCGGAAAAACAGTTCTCCAACATGCCATTTCCAAGCAGGCAGAAGCAGATATTGTCGTTATAGCGGCCTGTGGGGAGAGGGCAAATGAGGTAGTGGAAATCTTTAAAGAATTTCCGGAGCTGGAGGATCCAAGAACTGGTAACAAACTCATGGAAAGGACAACCATAATCGCAAACACATCCAATATGCCTGTGGCTGCCAGGGAAGCCTCTGTTTATACGGCAATGACCCTGGCAGAATATTATCGAAATATGGGATTGAAGGTTCTCCTTCTCGCAGATTCAACTTCTCGTTGGGCTCAGGCATTAAGGGAAATGTCGAACAGAATGGAAGAACTACCCGGTCAGGATGCATTCCCTGTAGACCTGCCTGTTATCATATCAAATTTTTACTCACGGGCTGGATTTGTAGAGCTTCACAACGGGACTACCGGCTCTATTACATTTCTGGGGACTGTGTCTCCGGCTGGAGGGAACCTGAAGGAACCGGTAACCGAAGGAACTCAAAAAATTGCCAGGTGTTTCTATGCACTTTCACAACAACGGGCAGACAGTAAAAGGTATCCTGCCATTGATCCGATCGATAGCTACTCTAAGTATTCAGAATATGAGGGCGTTATCAGGTATTTGAAAGAGAATGTCTCGGATTTGTGGCTCGATATGGTCTCCTACACTAAAGATATACTCAAAAAGGGGCGAGAGGCTCAGGAGCAAATAAATATCCTGGGAGATGATGGTGTTCCGGTTCATCACCACATCCTCTTCTGGAAATCTGAAGTCATTGATTTTGTGATCCTGCAACAGGATGCATTTGATCCAATAGATCAAATGACTCCCATGGAACGGCAAAAATATATGCTGGGAAAAGTGCTGAATATTGTGAAAATGAATTTTGATTTCGAAAAATTTGAGGATGTCAGTTCCTATTTCAGAACGGTGATAAACTCACTGAAACAGATGAATTATTCGGAATTTCAATCGGATCAGTTTCACAGGTATGAGGATGAATTAGAATCTTTAATAGGTGAAAAGAAAGTGGCATAATGGAAAAAATAGCTTTTCAAAAGATATATACAAAAATCAGTAAAGTCACAAAAGCAACTTGCTCTTTGATAGCTGAAAATGCAGGTTATGAAGAGTTGGCTTTCGTACACAAAAGACTGGCCCAGGTAGTAAAAATAATAGATAAAGAGGTGACCCTGCAGGTTTTTGCAGGCACCGAAGGTATCCCCACAAATGCAGAAGTCATATTTCTTGGCCGGCCTCCTTCACTGAGGATTGGCCCCGATCTGGAGGGAAGATTTCTAAATGCTTATGGAGATCCGATTGATGGGGGACCTGAACTGACCGGAGTTGAAACAGAGATTGGTGGACCATCTGTGAATCCTGTCAGACGTGAACAACCTTCTCAGTTAATTTCAACCGGTATATCCGGTATTGACCTGAATAATACACTGGTCACAGGTCAGAAAATTCCATTTTTTGCAAATCCTGATCAACCTTATAACCAGATCATGGCTATGCTGGCCCTGAGGACTAAGGCTGACAAAATTATCCTTGGGGGAATGGGCCTGTCAAACGATGATTACCTGTTCTTTAAAAATACGTTTGAAAACGCTGGTGCACTTGAAAGAATTATTGCCTTTATCAATACTACGGAAGATCCTCCTGTGGAACGACTTATGGTTCCGGACATGGCCCTGGCAGCTGCAGAGTATTATGCCACAAATTTCAATCAGAAAGTAATGGTTCTGCTTACTGATATGACCCTGTATGCAGATGTCCTCTCCATTGTATCTAACAGAATGGAACAGATACCCTCCAAAGACAGCATGCCAGGATCCCTGTACAGCGATCTGGCAAAAATTTATGAAAAGGCCGTACAATTTCCCGATGGTGGCTCTATTACCATCATTGCCGTCACAACCCTTTCAGGGGGTGATATCACGCATGCAATACCAGACAATACGGGATATATTACTGAAGGTCAGCTATTTCTAAGGAGGGATACTGATGTTGGAAAAGTGGTGATAGATCCTTTCAGATCTCTCTCCCGTCTAAAACAGCTGGTTATTGGAAAACAAACCCGGGAAGATCATCCACAGGTCATGAATACTGCAATCCGCCTGTTTGCTGATGCTGCCAATGCAAAGACAAAACAAGAAAACGGATTTGACCTCACCGAATATGACGACAGAACATTGAAATTCGCACTTGAGTACACTGAACAGCTTCTGGCGGTTGATGAAAACCTTACTATCAATGATATGCTGGACACCGGCTGGAACCTGTTTGCATCTCACTTCTCTAAGAGCGAAGTCGGAATCAGGGAAAACCTCCTTGAAAAGTATTGGCCAAATGGCAAAGAATCCGAATTAGTCAATATTGCAACAGAAAGCAATTCATAATGAGTGTCCGGTTTCAATATAATAAGACTTCGCTACATCATCTAAACAAACAGCTTCTTATCCGGGTGAAAGCGCTTCCAACACTTAAGAATAAGGAGTCGGCATTGAGGATAGAGGTGAAAAAGTCCAAAAGCAAATTGGAGGAGCTGGAGATCAACTTTGAAAAACTCTTATCCGGTGAGAATGATAACATGCGAATGTGGAATGAGTTTGATCCGGAGCTGGTCAAAAAGGACAAAGTGAAACTGAAGTATCAAAAAATCGCCGGGATAAATACTCCTGAGCTTGATGAATTGACTTTTAATGTGAAAGACTTTTTCGTATTCGGAAGTCCTAAATGGTTCCTGGATGGGATTCAGGTACTCAAAAGTCTCATTACACTTGTCATTGAAAAAGAGATTGTTAAACAGAAAATGGAGATGCTTGAATATGCCCGGAAAAAAACCACTCAAAAAGTCAATCTCTATGAAAAAGTACAGATTCCTGACCATGAATCCGCAATCCTGAAGATTAAAAGATTTCTGGAAGATGAGGAAAACCTGTCAAAAGCGTCACAAAAAATCGTAAAAAACAGACAAGCAAATGAGGAGGCTTTGATATGATTACTCCTATGAAAAAATATACATTTCTTGTTTATCACAAGGAATACCATGCATTCCTGAAAAGACTGGGAAGACTTGGAGTCTTACATATAGGTGAACCTGAAAAGGAGAAGCAAGATGAGACTCTCAGAGAGCACTCAGAGCAACTCAATCGTTGTAACTCTGTACTTGAAATTCTGAATAAAGCAGCAGATGACGGGGCCACAGGTGACAAAAAAAGCAGTTATAGCACGGATGAGATTCTCTTCCGTGTGGAAGAGCTGATAAAGAGAAAAGGCCGGCTGGAAGAAGAGATGATTGAACTTCAGGGGGAGATTGATAAGACTATCCCCTGGGGTGATTATGATCCTGCTGATTTTTCAAAGCTTATTTCGGCTGGTTATAAAATTCAGTTATATCGTTGTCCGGTCCCACAGTTTGAACCTGAATGGGAGGAGAAGTATCAGCTTTTTCTTATTAATAAAGTGAAGGGTACCGTCTACTTTCTTATTGTCTCCGGAGAAGACGAAAATATACTGATCGAAGCAGAGGCGGAAAAGCTTACGTCAAAGACTCTCTCTTCTCTCAGGAATGAGCTTGAAACAGCCAGTACCGGATTGAAGGATATACAAACAGAACTCTCCCTATTATCCTCCTCCGCAACTGTACAGCTTGAAGAGAAAAAAGAAGTTCTGGAAGATGAAATAAGCATGCTGTCTGTAATTCTTGACTCTAAGAAGTCTTCAGAGGATAAGCTGATGATGCTTGAAGGTTGGGTCCCTGAAACGAGTGAAGATGGTTTGGTTCACTCACTGCATGAAGATGGAATTGTATATTTTGAGTCTGCTCCTGACAAAAATGATTCGCCACCTGTGTTGTTAAAAAACAGCAGGTTTAC
>JAOZUK010000497.1 GCA_029938715.1 Bacteroidales bacterium
TTCTGGAAGAATCTCGGACGGGCAGCCAGTTCAAATGTGTTAGGTATTCGGCCCCCTGAGAACCAGAGATTGATAGTAGGAAGCTCAAACTAGGGAAGACAAACAAACGATTAGGACTGGCTGTGCGAAGCTCAATCGTGCCGGTTCCACTCTCATGTTACGCAAATGCTTTTTAAGAAATCTTCCAGTTGGAGGATCTGTTCCAGATCCTCAGCCAAGAGCACAGTGGCAAAGTCACCAAACTCCGCTAACTCTTTGCAGTTAAGTGGAAATACAGAATTTAATTTGCTGCCATCATAGAGATGTGGTGTAAAGCGATCGGTAAGTTCAGAAAATGAACAGGGGGAGGTTCTGGCTTTTATAAATTTCCAGAAAGGAATTGAGGTAGCGGTTAACAGCTCAATGTTGTGCACAACCATGCTCACATAGGATGATCCATTAAAACGAGCATTGTTTTCAACTGGGAATATACCTTCTCCAGATACAATATAATCAATACCTACCACACCACAATAGCCTGATGTTGCCATGTCGGTGACTATATTGTGTGAGGTGTCATGGATGTAGTCATAGACGTCTTGAGCTGGTTGTTGGCCTTTTACATTACCAACATGCACCATTCCTTTCTCACATATCTGATTCAACAAGCCTAGATGGTTGAGGGTTCCGTCTCTACCAATTGCCCATTGATCGTTTGGAGTTGCGGTAAACTCAAGGAAAGGTTCAATAAGAACCTGTTGTTCTCCACTGTCAGCGATTTCACTATGCAAGACCTGCAGGTCCGTACCCGTTGTTTTGTATAACGACATACCGGCTTCACCCAATGTGCCGCGAATAATAACGGTTTTGTGACTGGTCAGATAGCGATTGACAATGGCTGTCATTTCCGGGTAATTCGCACTGTCTTCCGGATGAAAAGTAAAGGTTTCTCCCTCAACCACAGGGATAGCCAGTTTTCGGCATATGGCCTTAAATTCTGCCTTGTCATTATATTTCAGAGTAACCGCATGAGGAGCGCCGAAAAGTTCAGCCCCTAAGACGTGTGCTGCTTTTGAATCAAACGCTCCACTAAACCATGGGGTATATACAGGTTTTCTACCCAGCTCTTTGATAATCTTCAGTACAGGGACGGGGTCTTCTATGATAAGCTCGGAGAGACTCGTATCAGTGGAAGTGGCCTTATATTCAACAACATGCCTGCTTCCCAGATTACATGAACGTAACCAATCGTAGTAATCGTGGTCTAAGGTAGTGCGCAAAACCACTAAATCATCTAAGCAAGCTGCCGCTAATGCCCGGTCGCATTTTGAACTTACCGAAGCGTTACGCCGTGGGAACTGGGAAAAGTTATCCGCTCCATAAATTACCAGTTCACTGTCGTCATCCGAGATGCACTTTCTGAGAGGGGTATAGTGTGTCATGTTGTATGTTCTTTCAGCCCCTAAATTTGCATATTTGCCAGCCATATATCGAGGTTATGACTACGGTATATAACATGAGAGCGTAATATCATCGACCGGAAAATTTGGGGTTTTTATCTGTTAGCGGGGCTAAACGGTTGCCGGTACCTGCAGCCAACAACAAGGCCGTACGCACTTGTTTTTCCTCAAATCCTGGATGGGTAGGTAGATCCTTCATATTTCACTTCTTCTGTATTTATCAAACAATGGCAGGAAGACTACATCGGTGAAAACTACAGGGTGCCGCTGAAAGGGGAGTAGTTATTTTCCTGCCAGTTGTCTCAAATAGACAAGCTGAAGTGGAATAAACAGTAAATGGGGAGATCTCGACGAGAAAAAAGGATAACCGCAGTGGACTAAACAATATACAAGAATAGTATAAGCAAGTCAAGATGTTGTCTATTTCTGTTGTATTTACCAGTAGTTATTTTGGGTACACTGAGGGCAAGGGATTATTGTGTGCGTAACAGACTCATCTCTTTTGTTTGGTGCAGAATTGCTGACACCGAATAAAACCATGGGAGACAAACCACGGTTTCTGCTTGGTGTTATGAGTTTTCTGGCCAAATAGTATATCTACGTAAGATTTAACTGCCAATGGCAAGATTAACATACAGCGAGGATAAAGAAATTATAGCTTCTTCCTGATCAGTTTGCTTGTGATCATGTCAAAAAAACTCGTCTGAAATGGAGCAATCTAAATTATTGATAATTCCATCAAAAAAAACCGTTCTATCCCCAAAAAGGCAGTATTCTAGATATCAGTGACCGCCCTTTCTTTTTATCCGTGTAAGTTTTCAATCCAGCGCATAGCCTCGATGTCGTTTACGTTACCA
>JAOZUK010000498.1 GCA_029938715.1 Bacteroidales bacterium
GGAGGGGCACCATCAGATGTTCCAAAGCCATGCATATAACGTATCTTGGCCGTGATAGAGCTGCTATATCCAACCGGGAAAATCATACCCACCTCCGGGGCCAATGCAAACTGCCAGTAATCATCCACAAATGCAAAGGTTCCGATCTCCCTTCGGGTCTCCTGCCATAAAGTACCTACTCCCATGGTGCCAAAGAGTGACATTTCGCTACTTGTCAACTGCTTGTACCAGGAAAACCTGGCCAACAAAGGGATGGTATTGATATACCGGACCTGCGTTCCGTGCGCCAGACCATTGTTGATTTCATAATAACTGTCAGATTCCTTTTCCAGGAAGGTACTCCAGGAAAATCCCATTCCAATTGCAAAATTAGAACTCACAAAACGGTCAAAATCCAGAGCAAGGCCCCGCCAGCTTACCTGGTCGGCGAATTCTTTAGTTTCAGCTAACGGGACGCCAATATCATATGTGAATTTCCACACCACATCCTGTGCACTAAGTGTAAGCGCAGAAAACAAGATGGTAAGTATCACTAGTTTCTTTTTCATAACTGTCAAATATTATTGTTGCAAATAGGGTGATTGTATAAATAACTGGTTGATCTGCTTATCAAGCCGTGCTTGCGACTGAGTAGTAGTTCCGGACAGTAATCCGTCCACTACTCCTGTCCAGACTAATCCAGATCTATCCTCCTCTGGATCTGCCTGCGTATCCCACATATCCACAACCAGTGTACCTACAGAGTAAGAACCTCCGTACGTGGGGTAACCCCAACCAGGATACCCCCACCAATAATAGGACCCCGAATAGGAATAGGGCCAGTAGGGATACCATCCCCAGTAGTAAGGATACCAGCTATAGTAATAGTAAAAATCCGCAGAAAGTGCACTCACCGTTAATAAAAGGTCAGGTCTGTTATCGATCGAATCAGGGCTTTCAATTTCTGAATATCCCATGTCAAGCATATTTGATCTGAGCTCATTCAGTATAAATCTGTCGTTCGACCTATCGAGATTTGGATCCTCTTCCCCATCTTCAGTAACATGAACTATTGTATCGATTATTGAGAAAGTGGTGAATACAGAAAAATCAGCCTCTTCATCATGTACTGTAGCTGCCAGATCATACTCATCCACATAATCGATCTTGTTGGGGTAACAACCCGTTAAAACATAGATCAGTGGAAGACTAAGTATGGCAAGCGTAATTCTGGTCCGTTTCATATGGTTATAATTAAATGTTAAAAAATGGCTCATAGAATTAACGATTTTGTTTCAAATTTGTTCACTACACAAATTCATGATCTATAGCATATTCAAAAATCAATTAGATCCATTAAAAAAAAACAGGATGAGCAAGTTAGTAGGAGCACATGTGAGCGCATCAGGAGGGGTAGAAAATGCACCCCTGAATGCGAAAGAAATTGGAGCAACAGCATTTGCCCTGTTTACCAAAAATCAGCGCCAATGGGTGGCTAAACCGTTGACCGAAGAGAACATCAGCCTGTTTAAGGAGAATTGCGAATCGGCCGGTTATGGTCCACAGCAGATTCTTCCCCACGACAGTTACCTGATTAACCTGGGCAATCCCGATCCGGAAGCACTTGAAAAATCAATGGCCGCTTTCCTGGATGAGATGCAACGTTGCGAACAACTGGGATTGGACCGTCTCAATTTTCATCCAGGCGGACATCTGAATAAGATGGGAGAATCGGAGTGTCTGACGCAGATCGCAGAGTCTATCAACACCACCCTGGATCAAAGCAATGGGGTAATTGCAGTAATTGAAAATACAGCCGGACAGGGCAGTCACCTGGGGCACACCTTTGAACAGATCGCCTCTATCATCCACCAGGTTAAAGATAAATCGAGGATTGGGGTATGTATAGATACCTGTCACGCGTTTACAGCGGGCTACGATCTCAGGACCCGGGATGGATTTGAGGAGACCTTTGCTAAGTTTGGAAAACTCATCGGATTTGAATTCCTGAAGGGGATGCACCTGAACGACTCCAAAAAAGAGCTGGGCTCACGGGTGGATCGTCACCACAGCCTGGGGAAAGGTTTCATTGGTATCGATCTCTTTAAGTGGATCATGAAAGATCCCCGGTTTGATAATATTCCAATGGTGCTTGAAACCCCCGATGATTCTATCTGGGCCGATGAAATCAAATTATTAAACTCCTTCATATAACCTTTTCATAATTTTATTCTGCAGGTTCAGGGCAATTGGATACCTTTGATGCAAAATTGTCCCCCGACACGAGAGCCTAATATTTCACACTTTA
>JAOZUK010000186.1 GCA_029938715.1 Bacteroidales bacterium
CTTCCTTCAACTCAATGTTGATCTGGTTCTTCTTGGCTTTTTCTTCCATTGTATAACAATTAATCTTTTAGTGGCTCTACAACTTCCTCTTCTGTAGACGCTTCGGTATGACCTGCTGTGAGGCGTTCAAATTCCTCTTTAGATCCAACCACCAGATTATTGAAAACCCTGGCACCGGTACCGGCAGGAATCAGGTGACCCACAATCACATTCTCCTTCAGTCCGTCCAGAATATCCACCTTACCAAAGATGGCTGCCTCGTTCAGCACCTTGGTGGTTTCCTGGAAGGATGCAGCAGACATAAAGCTGGTAGTTTGTAGTGCAGCCTTGGTAATTCCCTGGAGTACCTGAGAAGAAGTTGCTGGTATAGCTTCCCTTGACTCGATGGGTTTCAGGTCCTTACGCTTCAATACAGAATTATCATCTCTTAATTTACGGGCGGTTATAATCTGACCAGGCTTATAATCGGGAGAATCACCCGGATCAATCACTACTTTCTTACCATAGATCCAGTCATTCTCATTCATAAAAATCCACTTATCAACCACCTGCTTCTCAAGGAATTTGGTGTCGCCCGGATCTACAATCTCCACTTTACGCATCATCTGGCGAACAATGATCTCAAAGTGCTTATCATTGATCTTCACACCCTGCATCCTGTAAACTTCCTGAACCTCATTCACGATATACTCCTGAACTTTGGTGGGGCCTTTAATAGCCAGGATATCAGCAGGAGTAATTGCACCGTCAGACAGCGGAATACCCGCCCTCACATAGTCATTCTCTTGTACCAGTATCTGCTTTGAAAGCGGAACCAGGTATTTCTTTATTTCTCCTGCTTTGGATGTAATGATGATCTCACGGTTACCACGTTTGATCTTTCCAAACTCAACTTCACCATCAATCTCAGAAACAACTGCAGGATTGGATGGATTCCTGGCTTCAAACAGCTCGGTTACCCTTGGCAGACCTCCGGTGATATCACCAGATTTCCCAATTGCACGTGGGATCTTCACCAGGATTTCACCTGCTTTTACCTTATCACTTTCACTCACAGCAATGTGAGCACCTACCGGCAAGTTGTAGTTCTTCACAAGTTCACCTTTGGTATCCAGAATCCTGACCAATGGATTTTTGGTACGGTCCCTGGTCTCCACAATCACCTTCTCTTTAAATCCGGTTTGTTCATCAGACTCTTCGCGGAAGGTAATCCCTTCAATCACATTGTCGAAGCTGACCGTACCGGCTACTTCACTAATTATAAGAGCATTGTAAGGGTCCCATTCGCATACCAGATCGTTCTTCTTCACCTTAGCTCCATCTTTGATATAGAGTTTGGATCCATAAGGTATGGTGTGTGTGGTTAAAGCAATGCCGGTATTCTCATCCACAACCTTCAGTTCAGCCAATCGACCGATAACTATATCCACCTTTTTGCCAGTCTCAGGATCTTTAGAGGCAACTGTGCGCAACTCCTCAATCTCAGCAATCCCATCGTATTTTGAAATCACATTGGATTCTGAGGTGATGTTGGAAGCTGTACCTCCAACGTGGAATGTACGCAGGGTAAGCTGTGTGCCAGGCTCCCCAATGGATTGAGCAGCTATTACACCGGTGGCCTCACCCATCTGTACCATTCGCCCGTTGGCCAGGTTACGTCCGTAACACTTGGCACAGACTCCCTTTTTGGATTCGCAGGTAAGTACCGAACGAATCTCAATGTGCTCAATGGGTGATTCCTCAATTATAGCGGCAAGTTCCTCTGTGATTTCCTCACCTGAGGAGATTATCAGTTCTCCTGATAATGGATGGTATACATCATGAACAGTAGAACGTCCCAGCACCCGCTCATAAAGTGTTTCAACTACTTCTTCATTCTTCTTGATGGCAGATGCCACAAGACCGCGTAATGTTCCACAATCTGGTTCCTGAATGATCACATCCTGTGATACATCCACCAGACGACGGGTAAGATAACCCGCATCTGCAGTTTTCAGAGCCGTATCGGCCAGACCCTTACGGGCACCGTGGGTAGAGATAAAGTACTCAAGTACCGACAATCCCTCTTTAAAGTTAGAGAGAATCGGGTTTTCAATAATCTCTGAACCGGTGGAACCTGATTTCTGTGGCTTAGCCATCAGACCACGCATTCCGGAGAGCTGACGAATCTGCTCCTTGGACCCCCTCGCACCTGAATCAAGCATCATGTACACAGGATTGAAACCCTGCTTATCTGAGCTCAATTGCTTCATCAGGGTTTGGGTAAGCCTTGCATTGGTGTGTGTCCAGATATCAATGATCTGGTTGTATCGTTCATTGTTTGTTATCACACCCATGTTGTAGCTTCCAACCACATCGTCCACCTGCTTGTATCCATCCACCACGAAAACCTCTTTCTCTGCAGGAATGATCACATCGTCAAGGTTAAAGGAGAGTCCTCCTTTAAAGGCCATTGCATAACCCAGACTCTTAATATTGTCAAGGAACTTTGCGGTCTTGTCGGTTCCTGTAATCTTCAGAACACGTCCAATAATGTCACGTAACGACTTCTTAGTAAGCAGCTCATTGATAAAACCGATCTCTTCGGGAACATATTCATTAAACAGAACACGACCCACAGTGGTCTCAATCATTTCGGTCTCACCGGTCTCACTTCCCAATTTGGGAATTCTAACCTTAATGATGGCATGCAGATCCACACGCTTTTCATTGTAGGCAATGGTCACCTCTTCGGACGAGTAGAACAGCATGCCTTCACCCTTCACCGGATCTGCCTTCATGGAACGCTTGGATTTGGTGATGTAGTAGAGACCCAGAACCATATCCTGTGAGGGAACAGCAATAGGCGCTCCATTGGCGGGATTCAGAATGTTGTGTGAAGCCAGCATCAGAATCTGTGCTTCAAGTACGGCTGCATTTCCAAGTGGAAGGTGAACCGCCATCTGGTCCCCGTCAAAGTCAGCATTAAATGCGGTACATACCAGCGGGTGAAGCTGAATGGCCTTCCCCTCAATCAGTTTCGGCTGAAATGCCTGGATACCCAGCCTGTGCAGAGTAGGTGCACGGTTAAGCATCACGGGATGTCCTTTCAATACATTCTCCAGGATATCCCAAACCACGGGATCCTTGCGATCAACAATTTTCTTGGCCGATTTAACAGTCTTTACAATCCCCCGCTCAATCAGTTTCCTGATGATAAAAGGCTTGTAGAGCTCAGCAGCCATATCTTTAGGAAGCCCGCACTCATGCAGTTGCAGCTCGGGACCTACAACGATCACTGAACGTGCTGAGTAGTCCACACGTTTACCAAGTAAGTTCTGACGGAAACGTCCCTGCTTTCCTTTCAGACTATCAGAAAGAGACTTAAGGGGACGGTTGGCATCGGTTTTCACCGCATTGGCCTTCCTGGAGTTATCAAACAGTGAATCCACTGCTTCCTGAAGCATCCTCTTCTCATTTCTGAGGATCACCTCTGGAGCCTTGATCTCGATCAAACGCTTCAAACGGTTGTTTCTGATAATTACCCTGCGGTAAAGATCATTCAAATCAGAAGTGGCAAATCTTCCACCATCCAAAGGTACAAGAGGCCTTAATTCCGGTGGAATTACAGGAACCACTTTAACAATCATCCACTCGGGACGGTTGATTCCCTTTGAAGCACGGAATGCTTCAACCACCTGGAGACGTTTTAATGCTTCGTTTTTACGTTGCTGTGAAGTCTCTGTACTGGCTTTGTGCCTCAGGAAGTAGGATAGTTCATCCAGGTCAAGCCTGGAGAGAAGTGAATGAAGGCCATCTGCACCCATTCCAGCCATAAATTTATCCGGATGATCATTTTCCAGTACCTGGTTCTCCTTAGGCAAACTTGCCAGGATATCCAGGTATTCATCTTCTGTAAGAAAATCAAGGTAATTTATACCATCGGCCTGCTTAATACCCGGATTGATTACCACGTACCTTTCGTAATAGATAATCGAATCCAGTTTTTTGGTCGGCAAACCAAGGAGATATCCAATTTTATTTGGAAGTGAACGGAAATACCAGATATGTGCAACGGGAACCACCAGCGAGATGTGTCCCATTCTTTCACGCCGTACCTTTTTCTCAGTTACTTCAACACCACAACGGTCACACACAATCCCTTTGTAACGGATGCGCTTATATTTCCCACAATGACACTCGTAATCCTTAACTGGTCCGAATATCCTTTCACAAAACAGACCATCTCTTTCCGGTTTATAAGTACGGTAATTGATGGTTTCAGGCTTAAGGACTTCTCCGCTGGATCTTTCAAGGATCTCTTCGGGAGATGCCAATCCGATGGAAATCTTTGTAAAATTACTGCTTTTTACTTTGGTGTCTTTCCTGAATGACATATATTATATTATTTATCGTTTCTAATACTTTTACTCATAAGGCCGAAGCCAGTAAGCAGATTAAACCAGGTTCATACTGAGTCCCAGTCCGCGCAGCTCATGCAGCAGCACATTCAGTGACTCTGGAATCCCAGGCATCGGCATAGGTTCGCCTTTTACAATGGCCTCGTAGGCTTTTGCCCTACCGATAACATCGTCAGACTTAACGGTCAGAATCTCCTGCAGAATATTGGCTGCACCAAATGCTTCCAGTGCCCATACTTCCATTTCACCAAAACGCTGTCCCCCAAACTGGGCTTTACCACCCAGGGGCTGCTGCGTAATCAATGAGTAGGGTCCAATACTCCTGGCATGCATCTTGTCTTCTACCATGTGGCCAAGTTTCAGCATGTAGATTACACCTACAGTGGCGGGCTGGTCAAATCTATCGCCAGTTCCACCATCATAAAGGAAGGTCTTTCCATACCTTGGAACACCTGCCTCATCAGTAAGTTCATTGATCTGGTCGATTTTGGCCCCATCAAAGATCGGAGTAGCAAACTTTTTATCCAGATTCAAACCTGCCCAGCCCAGAACGGTCTCGTAGATCTGTCCAAGGTTCATCCTCGAAGGCACACCCAATGGATTCAATACGATATCCACCGGAGTTCCGTCTTCCAGGAACGGCATATCTTCTGAACGTACAATTTTTGCAACAATACCCTTATTACCGTGACGACCGGCCATCTTGTCTCCAACTGTGATCTTACGCTTCTTGGCCACATACACCTTGGCAAGCTGGATAATACCTGTTGGCAGTTCGTCTCCACTGGTAATGCTGTGCTTTTTCCGCTTGTAGAGGCTGTCGATCTCCTTGAACTTAATAATATAATTATGAAGGAGGTCCCTGATCAGGTCATTCTTATGTTTGTCTGTAGTCCATTTTAATGGATATACATTCATATAATCCAGTTCCTGAAGTTGCTTCTGCGTAAACTTGGTTCCCTTGGGAATGGCATCTATATTCAGGAAGTTCCTCACACCCTGTGAAGTCTTACCGTTAACCAGCTCAAAAAGCTTCTCAATGAGTTGACCTTTAAGCTCGGCTATATCTCTGTGATAATTCTCCTCAATTTTTTCAAGGATCTGCTTGGTAGCTGGCCTCGACTTGCGCTCCTTCATGTTGCGAGAGAACAGCTTTTTATCAATCACAACCCCATACAGGGAGGGTCCGGCTTTTAGAGAAGCATCCTTTACATCGCCGGCCTTATCACCAAAAATGGCCCGCAGAAGTTTCTCTTCAGGAGATGGATCCGATTCACCTTTTGGAGTGATCTTACCAATAAGAATATCACCTGGGGTAACCTCAGCTCCAATCCTGATCAGACCATTCTCATCCAGGTTCTTGGTTGCTTCCTCGCTCACATTTGGAATATCTGAAGTCAGCTCTTCCAGTCCCCTCTTGGTATCTCTCACTTCGAGTACATACTCATCCACATGGATAGAGGTAAATACATCTTCCCTTACAAGACGTTCGGAGATCACAATAGCATCCTCAAAGTTATATCCTTTCCAGGGCATAAAGGCTACCATCAGGTTGCGGCCAAGAGCCAGTTCACCCTGTTGTGTTGCATAACCCTGGGTCATGATATCACCCTTTGTAAGTTTCTGACCTTTGCGAACAATGGGATTCAGATTCACACAAGTATTCTGGTTGGTCTTCCTGAATTTAGGAAGCTTATACCTTTTAATATCATCGTCGAAACGAACGAATCGGTCTTCCTCTTCATATTCGTATCGTACTACTATTTCGTTGGCATCCACAAATTCAACCACACCATCCTCCTCTGCCCTGACCTGTAGCCTTGAATCACTTACTACATTTCTTTCAATCCCTGTTCCAACTATGGGAGCCTCGGGATAAATCAGCGGAACAGCCTGGCGCATCATGTTGGATCCCATCAGTGCCCTGTTGGCATCATCGTGCTCCAGGAATGGAATCAATGAAGCTGCAATAGAAGCAATCTGGTTTGGAGCGACGTCCATCAGAACCACATCATTCTTCTCAGCCAGTGGATAATCAGCCTCATACCTGGCCTTTACCTTGGGATTCACAAAAGTGCCATCCTCATTTAAAGGTGCATTGGCCTGCGCAATCAACTTATCTTCTTCCTCTTCAGCACTCAGGTAAACAATCCCTTTGTTAGCCAATTCTACCTTTCCACCTACAGTTTTCCTGTAAGGTGTCTCGATAAATCCGAGATCGCTAATCCGTGCAAAAACACAGAGGGAGGAGATCAGACCAATATTCGGACCTTCAGGGGTCTCGATAGGACAAAGTCTTCCGTAGTGTGTATAGTGTACATCACGTACCTCAAAACCGGCCCTCTCCCTGGAAAGTCCACCAGGTCCGAGTGCCGACATCCGGCGCTTGTGGGTCATCTCTGCAAGTGGATTGGTCTGATCCATAAACTGAGAAAGCTGGTTGGTACCAAAGAAAGAGTTGATCACCGAAGAGAGCGTCTTGGAATTAATCAGGTCAGTGGGAGTAAATACCTCGTTGTCACGTACATTCATACGTTCACGAATTGTCCGTGCCATACGTGCAAGTCCAACACTGAACTGGTTCATCAGCTGCTCACCAACCGTACGAACCCTCCTGTTACTCAGGTGGTCGATATCATCCACATCAGTTTTGGAGTTGATCAGTTCAATGAGATACTTAATAATCTGTATAATATCTTCACGGGTCAATACCCTCTGCTCTACAGCTGTATCAAGCTGCAGCTTTTTGTTTAGCCTGTAACGACCTACTTCACCAAGATCATAACGCTTGTCAGAGAAGAACAATTTATCAATCACGTCTCTGGCTGTTGTTTCATCTGGCGGCTCAGCGTTCCTTAACTGCCTGTATATATGCATCACCGCTTCCTTCTCCGAGTTACAAGGATCTTTCTGAAGGGTGTTATAGATAATTGCAAAATCATTAATGTTCGGTACATCCTTATGTAAAAGAATGGTCTTGGCTCCTGAGTCGATAATCTCTTCCACATGCCCAGGTTCAAGTACCGTTTCCCGGTCAATGATCACTTCGTTACGCTCGATGGAAACAACCTCACCGGTGTCTTCATCCACAAAGTCCTCGATCCAGCTTTTCAGTACACGGGCAGCCAGTTTTCTGCCCACCAGTTTTTTCAAGGCAGTCTTGGATACCTTCACCTCATCGGCCAGTCCGAAAATCTCCAGCACATCCTTGTCACTCTCATAACCAATGGCCCTGAGAAGCGTGGTAACTGGTAATTTTTTCTTACGATCGATGTATGCATACATCACATTGTTGATGTCTGTTGCAAATTCGATCCAAGATCCCTTAAATGGGATAATTCTGGCAGAATAAAGTTTGGTTCCGTTGGCATGAACGCTCTGTCCGAAAAATACTCCGGGCGAACGGTGCAACTGTGAAACAACAACTCTTTCAGCGCCATTGATGATAAATACTCCTCTTTCAGTCATATAAGGGACAGTACCCAGGTATACATCCTGAATTACCGTATCAAAATCCTCATGCTCGGGATCAGTACAGTAGAGTTTCAATTTAGCTTTCAGGGGAACACTGAATGTGAGTCCCCGTTCGATACACTCATCAATCGAATAACGAGGTGGATCGACTGTATAATCGATAAACTCCAGAACAAAATTGTTTCTGGTATCTGTAATTGGAAAATTATCCTGAAATACCTGGAAAAGTCCTTCAACTTTTCTGAACTCTGGAGTGGTTTCCAATTGAAAGAAATCATGAAATGATTTCAGTTGAACTTCCAGAAAATCAGGGTATTCC
>JAOZUK010000010.1:0-55782 GCA_029938715.1 Bacteroidales bacterium
CTTACGAGCTAAAAGCATCAGATAACCTTGTTCCCCTGGGTTGTCCGGAACAGGGTAGGTGGGTAGCAATCGTGGAGGTTTTGGAGTGACCGGCCATATACCAGATAAGCATGAATGTCTCCTCTGCACCCATTGCTTTTCTAATATTGGTTGCGTTAACAGATTACTGATAAAAAGAGTTAGTTTTCTGTTGTTATTACTTCTTACTCTTTTTTTGGAACCAGGATCTGCTCAACCGGTCGACAAGCTCAAAATCCAAAAAGAGAATGATCATCAAGGAATAGAAATACTTCTATCCCGGTTAAACCTCAATGAAGATGGATTGGCGCTGGTAAAGCAGTCCGCTAATAATCCTGAGATAGCTTCTGAAGAGCTCTTAAGGTATTATCGTTTAAGAAGCTCCATAAAACACCCGATAGATAGAAACTTAAAAGCTGATTCTCCCGGAAACAGTGCTACCGGAAAAGATATAGAAATAGCCAATGATGCGTTGAAGCATGTTTTTGTTGGCCAGCCGGCCTATCCTTCCCATTTTTGCGGTGAGGATATTGACTGGAACTCACGCCCTGTTCCTGACAACGAGTGGGTCTGGCAATTAAACCGTATGAGTTTCTGGGAATCCATGGGACGGGCTTACTGGCACACCGGTGATGAAAAATATGCAAAAGAGTGGTGCGACCAACTGGTGGACTGGACATGCAAGAATCCAAACGACAATGATCATAAATATGCCTGGCGATCCATTGAGGCAGGTATACGCGGATATCGCTGGACTGGTCTTTTCCAGCGTTTTATTGACTCCCCATCGTTCACTCCAGCAGTATTGGTTGCTTTTCTTAATAGTTGCTACGACCATGCTGAATATTTAATGACCAAATATCGAACGCGTAGCAATTGGGGTTTGATGGAAGCCGAAGGAATGGCATTTATTGCCATCACTTTCCCCGAATTTCGGGATGCGGAAAAATGGAGAAACGAAGCATTTAGACGCTTAAATAATGAAATCACAATCCAGGTTTATCCCGACGGACACCAGCGGGAACTGGCTATTGGCTACCATGTGGGGTGCATCCGCTGGTTTTTGCGAACGTATGATTTGGCAAAAATGAATGGTTTAAACGATGCATTTTCCGAATCATACTTAGCAACCATTGAAAAAATGTGCGAAATACCCCTGAAGCTGGGAATGCCCGATGGCACCAATGCCCAGTTTGGCGATGCCTGGGCAGGAACTCCGGGACAGTACAATGAACTCTTTCTGACATGGGCAGAAATGTTTAAACGAGACGATTTTTTATACATGGCTACCAATGGTGAAAAAGGGAAAAAACCAACAACAACTGCCTTTGCATTGAAGGAGAGTGGCTTGTATTCCATGCGCAGTGATTGGGAATATGATGCCACTTGTTTGGTATTAAAATGTGGCCCCGATGGTGGTGGTCATAGCCAGCCCGACAATGGGACATTCGAGTTATTTGCCGGAGGCAGAAATTTAATGCCCGATGCAGGCAGTTATATTTACCATGGCGATCCCGAAAACCGTGCATGGTTCAGGCAGACAAAAGTACACCAGACATTAACCCTGAATGGTGAAAATACTAAGTATGCTCCTAATCTGTTACTCTGGAAGCCCGGAGAGGAATTGGATATTCTGGTAGTTGAAAATGTCGGATACAATGATCTAACTCATCGGAGATCCCTGTTTTTTATTGATAAAAGATATTTTGTTATTGTGGATGAAGCCATTGGAAAGGGAACTGGTGATGTTGACCTTCATTTTCAATTGGCGCCCGGAGACGCAATTTTTGATGATGAAAACTTGTCGGTTCGTTCTGATCACAAAGATGGATGGAATGTATATGTTCAAACTGAAAAGCAAACGGGATTAAAACTGGAAGAGGAGGAAGGGCAGGTTTCATTTGTTTATACCAAGAAAGAACCTCGTCCGGCCTTTCGTTACCGTATTAAGAAAGAATCAAAAGAAGCAGGAATTCGTTTTGTAACGCTCGTAATTCCTTTCGAAGATGTTAAGTCAAACCTGAAGATCAAAGTTGTGGGTGATCCTCAACCGGGTTCATCCGATCTTCAACTTGAAATTCAGGAAAACGGGGAAACAAAATATATCGGATATTCCTTCCTGGCAAAGGAGCTTTCTCAGCCCGTCTATCAGGTTATTGAGGAACTGGATGTGAAAGTGCCCATGCGGGATGGGATCAGACTATCAACAAACATTTACCGCCCGGATGCAACGGGCAAGTTTCCAGTGCTGCTTATGCGTTCCCCATATGGAAATGGCGGAGAGGGCGACCAAGAGGGACATTTTTATGCCAGCCGTGGATATGTGGTCGTTATCCAGGATACCCGTGGACGGTATGAATCTGAGGGTGTTTTTGATGCCATGCAGTCAGAGGCACTTGATGGATATGATACCCAGCAATGGATCGGGAAGCAGGCCTGGTGCAATGGGAAGATCGGGACTATTGGCGGATCATATCTCGGTTTTACCCAATGGATGCCGGCACCGCTTGGAAGCCCCTATCTAAAAACAATGTTCCCAACGAAAACTTTCTCGGATTTTTATAATGAAGCATATGTAGGAGGAGCTTTCCGACTCTTAAGGTGGAGTCCGTGGAGCTATGCAATGTCACGTCCTTATAATGTGGACGACTCCTTTATGCAGAACATCACTGATAGTGCATATAGAATGATCCCTTTTATCGAACAGGATAAATTATTGGGATGGAAAATACCATTCCTCAGGGATTGGCTGGCTCACCCGCAAAAGGACCCTTACTGGGAAAGGACAAATGTAGGAGATAATTATAGTGAGATTAAAACTTCTGTTTACAATTTAGGTGGATGGTTCGACAGCTTTCAGCAGGGTACCCTCGATAATTTTATGAGAATGACGGCACCAGACATCGATCCGGAGATCAGGGCTAAACAAAAACTGATCATGGGGCCCTGGGTACACGCTTCAGAATCACGTAAGGCCGGAGATGTGGATTTTGGAGAAGATGCAGCACTTAATACCAGGGAACTTAAATTGCGCTGGTTCGACAGCCAGTTAAAGGGAATCGATAACGGAATTATGCAGGAACCGCCTGTCAGGATTTTTGTGATGGGTGAAAATGTTTGGAGGGATGAAAACGAATGGCCATTGGCCCGGACAAATTACCAGAAGTATTACTTCCATAGCAATGGAAATGCCAATTCACTTACGGGTGATGGCAATCTAAATACAAATACTCCAAAAAAGGAGAACCCGGATACCTTTGTTTATGATCCCGAAAACCCGGTTATAACTCCCGGTAGAGATGAACCCATCGACCAACAGGAAGTTGAAGCAAGGAAGGATGTACTGGTCTATTCTACCGGAGTATTAATGGCAGACCTTGAAGTTACAGGTCCGGTGAATGTTGTATTGTATGCCTCAAGCTCGGCAAACAATACCGACTTTACCGCAAAATTGGTGGATGTTTATCCCGATGGCAGAGCCATTCGCTTGTGTGAGGGGATCATCCGGGCCAGTTTTCGCAACCCCGAAGCTCCTCCTTCAGCTATTCAGCCAAACAAAATTTACGAATACAATATAAGTCTCTGGTCCACCAGCAACCTGTTTAAAGAAGGACATCAACTTCGTGTGGAGATCTCCAGCAGCAATTTTCCAAGGTTCGACAGAAATTTGAATACGGGTATATTCCCTGCACTTGAGTCAACTTTTGTGAATGCTACCCAAACAATCTATCACAACAAAGAATATCCATCATGTATTATTTTGCCGATTATAAAGTGATGTTAACCAGAACAGCTATTTCTATCCTGCTTGTATTATTCGTTGCTTGCAATAGCTCCACTGACAAGCAAGCATCAGATCAGAAAGAACCAGATCCGGACATAGCAAAAGTTTATGGAGAACTTACCCTTGATACTCCGCCAGAGGAGTTGTACAGCCTGTTTAATCAATTTTGCCAAACATATTATGGAGCGGAAAGGGATCAACTGATTTATGAAAAATTTGGAAATGAGTTAGAGGTCATCGAAAGCAGCAGGTGGAATTATTTTTCAGAAAAGTCAGCAGCTATCGCCTGGGAAACCAACTTACCGGCCAAAACTTATGTTGTATATGGACCAGGGAAAAACTTCAAGTATAGAACCGATATCCAGGAACGTAATTTTTATATTCATGTTCACTATCTGAAGAACCTGGAAAAGAATACACGCTACCATTATAAGTTGGTATCAATCGATGAACGAGGCAATAAAACAGAGTCCGGGGAAATGGACTTTAGCACAAGGGTAATAGATAATGCCATTCATATACCAGGTGATTTGGGTAGTCCCCCTTACATTCTGGATAAAAAGAATACGATATATATTGTAACGGAAGACATTATTGCCGACAGAACCGCTTTCAATATTACGGCACCGGGTATAACAATTGACCTAGGAGGGCATACAGTAACACATGCCAACCAGATCATTCCCGAATTGGATTATTTAAACCTTGGAAATGCCGGAGTAGGAATCCGAAGGGTAGATGATGATACCCAACAATCCGGGCTAACCATTTTAAATGGTACTATAAAGCAGGGAGTAGCCAAGAATAACCAGGATTATACGGCTGCAAAAGACATGCTTACTCCGGATCCTGAACGGAAAAAAAGATTAGAAAAGAATAGCAGTCGAGGCTTTAGTAACATCGAAATTAGCAATTGTAGCGATGTGGAAATTGCCGGGGTAACGGTAGAGTACCACTTTCCACAAACCTGGGGAATGCGTTTTGAATCGGCTTATGGAAAATACAATATCCATCATAATATAGTCACGGACAAAGGGAATCAGCTGTTTAACAGGCATGGGGGAGGAACTGTAAGATCAATAGGATTTCGCAGTGGATCCGGAGTTTATACATCAAAATACAGATTAAATAATGATGATAATGAAATACAAGTCCACCATAACCTGATTAAACGTACCCGGCATAATGCTCTGAATATTGCTCAAAAAATATACAACAATGAAATCTATGTTGATAGTTGGGCGGTCAATTCATTTGCCATTTCCCCTCATAAATACAGAGGGCAGGTTCATGATAACAAAATTTTTCTTACCGGTTATTACGCCTGTGGTATATTATGGGCAACATCCGATTTGACTGTAAGCGATAACTTTATCCATTTGGAAAGCATGAACACAATGATCGAAAAGCCCTTAAAAGGAAGGCGACTGATCGAAACCTGGGGTGAACAGGATGTAGTGGCAGGTATGCGTCTAACCAATTATGGTAAAGGAGGACAGAAAAGGGAGAATCTTTCCTATACAAATAATTTAATTATTGGTCACTGCAGAGGAGAGGCCGAAATGAGAGGTACAGAGTTTTATTCCGATTATTCCATCCGGAACCTGGTTGTCAGTAATAATATTATCAAAATAGAGGCTGACGATACCATTTGCCGCAAAGGGGCCTGTGTTGATACCCAGGGTGCATTTAATGACCGTTCAAAACACCTCCCATTGTATTATAAAGAGTGCTCACTGATTTCGAATATTTGTAATGTCCGTTTTGGCGATGATTATGGGCAGGGGAGTAACCATCAGTTTATCAATTGTAATATCATTAAAACGGGAGACAATCCGAATTACCATACTTTTGTATTCGATGGACACAGTTCCGTATTCAACCATCTCTTTCTGGATTGCGAATTTATTGGAGGTGCTGCTTATAATGATGTATATTGGAGCAATACGCAATCTTTAAGTAACTACAGGATAGCCTGGACATTGGATATTGAAACCAATCCAGGGGCTAAAATATTAATTAGGGCTCAAGATGGAAAGGTGAAAGTTGAAGCAATTGCCAATGCAAGTGGTCGATATTCAACTCCCTTAGCGCAATGTATAATACGCCCTACAGAATGGAATAATGATGGCAATGAAGTAGAAGTCGAGGATAGATCTGGCTATCAGGAAGAAGAATTATCTTCCTATACTGTAATCATTGAAGCAAATGGCAGCAAAAAGTCAACCACGGTAGAGATGATTGAAAAAACGGTACTTAAATTACTTCTCTAAGTAAAAATTACATGATACTTATGGCTAAAATACTCTTGTTTACAACTTGTTTAGTGTGTACTGTGGCATGTCAGAAAAAGTCTGATGATATTCCTGAAGGTGCTTTCTTTAGTGAGAGTTTCGACAATGAGGATCTTATAGAGCGTGGCTGGTACGATGAGATCCGTATCCGTATCGTTGGTGATGCACAAGCTGGTGATGGTTGTATCGAGTATGAGTGGAATAGTGAATTGAAGAGCTGTGGTTCAGCAGCCATCCGGCACCTGTTTGAACCTGTGGATGAGGTCTACTACCGCTTCTATCTCAAACTATCCAATGGCTGGGGCTGGACCGGCAGAAACTATCACCCGCATCTTACCCATTTCCTTACCACAGAGAATTCAGAATACCATGGACCTGCGGCAAGCCACCTTACGCTTTACATCGAGCCTGTAAATGGCAAACTTCGTCTCGCTGCTACAGATATCCAGAATAAGGAGATGCCCCATGGCCTTACACAGGGTGAACTGAAAGGTGGTTACAACGGAAAGTTGTACGATAGCGGTGAAGTGCTATTCAACGATGACAAGTGGCACTGCGTTGAGGCATACTTTAAACTCAACACCCTTGATATGGAGAATGACCACCCGAACCCGGATGGCATTGTACGAGGCTGGTTTGATGGTGAGCTCGTTGTCGAACACACCGATGTGATCCTGCGCTCTACAGACTTTCCTGAAATGAAAATCAACCAATTTCTGATGGCACCTTACTTCGGACCCGGACTTTTGCCACATGCCCAGAAGCTATGGATCGATGAATTGGTTGTTGGAACGAAACGAATTGGGCCACGGCCTTAAATTAAACCGGTATGATGAATTTTTTTAGAGCAACGCTTATCGTTATAGTTGGTACTCTAAGTTCAATCGCTGTTTGTAAGACCCCGGCAACTATTTTTATTGAAGCAGAGAGCTTTTCTGACCGTGGTGGCTGGGTTATTGACCAGCAGGTCATGGACATTATGGGGTCGGCCTATTTACTTGCACATGGCTTGGGCAACCCAGTAGCAGATGCACAGACCACCATCAAGGTACTCTCCGAAGGTAATTATCGTGTATGGGTGCGAACCCGTGACTGGGTTGCACCCTGGAAAGTAGAAGGGGCACCCGGAAAGTTTCAATTGCTGATTGAGGATCAGCCATTGGCAAACACTTTTGGGACAGAGAGCGCCGAGTGGCATTGGCAGAACGGTGGTAGTGTCCGTCTCAAACCCGGGTTAACAAGAATTTCCCTGCATGATCTGACAGGTTTTGAGGGGCGGTGTGATGCCATTATATTAACGACCGACCATAAATTTAGTCCTCCGAATCAGTTTGAAGAACTGACAGATTTCCGGCATAAATACCTGGGGCTTGCTGATGAGCCCGAAGATGCAGGGGAATATGACCTGGTAGTAGTAGGAGGGGGAATGGCAGGTATTTGTGCTGCAGTTAGTGCAGCACGGCTGGGTTGTAGTGTGGCATTAATCCAGAACAGGCCTGTATTGGGTGGCAACAACAGCTCGGAAGTAAGGGTGGGACTTTCCGGTCTTATATATCAGGAACCATATATGAATCTGGGATCACTTGTTGATGAAATTGGCCCCGTTGGACACTGGAGCCTTTGGGAAGCGAAACAGGATTCAAACGCTGTGCGGAGCAAGAAAATATTTGAGATTATCAATAGCAACCCTGAGAAACTGGAACATAATGCAGGACCAGAAAGTAATTATAGGGATGATAAAAAACTCCGCATTGTGCTGGCCGAAGAAAACCTGAGCCTTTTTTTAAATACCCATGTGTTAAGGGCAGAGAAAGAGGGAGACCAAATAGTAGCAGTTGTAGGCAGAAGTATCATTACAGGGAAGGAATATAAATTCAAGGGAAAACTATTTGCTGATTGCACGGGTGATGGCAACCTTGGAATTCTTGCTAAGGCAGAATTCAGGGTAGGTCGTGAAGAAAAATCTATGACCGGGGAAGAGTGGGCCCCGAAGGAGGCAGACCTGTTGGTAATGGGTACTTCCGTACAATGGAATTCTAAAGAGGCAGAATCGTTAAATTATTTTCCTGATACCAGT
Organism: Bacteroidales bacterium; assembly: GCA_029938715.1. Lineage (GTDB taxonomy): Bacteria > Bacteroidota > Bacteroidia > Bacteroidales. Next base: position 8,174 of record JAOZUK010000010.1, read on the forward strand.
CCCTGGGCCGTGCAGTTTACTGAACAAACCTCTTTTAAGGTTAATAAGGGCGATTGGGATTGGGAAACAGGGGCAAATCAGAACCAGATTACGGAGATAGAGAAGATTCGTGATTATGCATTTCGTGTCATATACGGGAATTGGGATTTTATAAAAAACAAAAGTGATGACAAGGAAGAGTTTGCCAAGCGGAAACTTATATGGGTAGCCTATATTGGCGGGAAAAGGGAATCCCGAAGGCTATTGGGAGACGTCATTTTAAAAGAGCAGGATATTGTAGAGGGGAAAAAGTTTCCTGACGGAACCTTTACTACCACCTGGGATATTGACCTCCATTTCCCGGTTGCCTCTAAAGCTTTTATCGGTGAACCTTTCCGGTCACGGGCTGATAACAGGAAGATAGAGCCGTATCAGGTGCCTTACCGCTGTTTGTATTCGCGTAATGTAAACAACCTCTTTATGGCAGGTCGTGATATCAGTGTTACTCATGTGGCATTGGGAACAGTCCGCGTTCAAAGGACCACTGGAATGATGGGGGAGGTTGTAGGTATGGCCACCGCGGTTTGTAAGGAGAATAATACCAACCCAAGAGGGGTTTACGAAAAGCACTTTCCTGAACTCCAACAATTAATGAAAAAAGGAATTGGAAATCCAGCCTGGTAAAATCATAGGTTGAGTTTTTTATAATCTTGTTAGTTTATTTTTATTTGTTCGATGAATGTAGCATTCTCTTCACCGTCAGTAACAGTAAGTGTAACAGTGTATGTGCCTTCAGTGGTATAAATGTGGGTCACTTCGGGCCGGTACTCGGTGTCAGATCCGTCCCCAAAATCCCATAGGAATCCCATAGGATATCCTTCCGGGTCATCCGATCCGTCCGCAGAAAAGGTCAATTCTTTATTTGTTTCACCCAAAGTTGGAATATCAGCCTCAATTACCGGTACCTGATTGTTTACTGGATCAGATCTGCCAAGACACCATTCCGCAGCCATGCGCACAAATTTCCAGGTAGCGGGGATGTATGAGCGTTCGGGATGAGCGACGGATAAGAACACCCGTCCCCGGCCATAAAGTGTAGTTGTCAAAGCAGGCGTGTTCCGGATGGAATCGATGGCGAGAACCCAATTGACCAGGCCGGGAACAGAGGGTTGGAAGTCGCTGCCTCCGCCATTGTAATGTATGCTCTCAAGCTCTGTAATGCTGTCGGCCACCGAAGAATGGATTAACACCGGATGCTCCAAATTCATATGGTAAGATCTCATGCCTCTTCCACTGCCAAAGGGCTGGTGTCCGGGAAACAAGTTTAGTTGATTCTCACGTGAGGAGGGTGTAGTCTCCACAGCAATCAATGAGCCTCCACAGGTGCCGAAATATCCCATTCCTCCGGCCACTGCCTGCCTGATATTTGCTGCTGCTGCTTCAGACGGATTAAACTTAAAATATGGACCCCCGGCCCAATACAAAAACTTAACATTTTTAAGATCAGCTGTGGCAATCTCGTCGGTTTCCAGGGATATCTCCATCACATAGCAGTCCAGATAAGTTTCCAGAATTTTCTTGACTGTTCTATAGGAATCCGGATTAAGCGGAGAACCTGTGAGGACAGCACATGTATCCTGTTGACTGAACCCATTTGTTGTGATGAAAACAGAAAATAAAATGAAAAACAGGACCTTCATTAGTTTCATTATTTAAATTATTAAAATTCAGTCAGCTTAAAATTAGGAATAAGATTCCTGTCTTTCAAAACATTTTGTTTAATTTTAACGCAACGGTTTTCGGAATAAGAAATTAGCAAATATGAAAGGAAGAGATAAGTTATTATACCTGATCCCATACATTTCGTTTTTCATTTTAACTGCATGTAATATTGAAAATCCATCGGACATGATTATAATTAATGGGAAAATCCTGACAGTGGACAAGCATTTCACAATCGTTGAGGCCCTGGCTATTAAGGAGGACAAAATTATTGCAGTGGGATCCAACCATGAAATCAGGAAACTGGCGGACAGGAATAGTAAAATTATTGATGCGGCTGGCAAAACAGTGATCCCCGGTATCATTGACGCCCATCTGCATCCGGAAAAGGCCTCCCTTAGCGAAATTGAAGAGACTATACCCGATGTACATTCAATCAGCGAGCTTCTGAATTGGATAAAAGACCAGACCTCCATAAAACAGGAGGGTGAATGGATCATCTTTCCCAAGATGTTTTTTACCCGCCTGATAGATTTGCGACAACCCACCCTTTCTGAATTGGATAGTGTTGCTCCTAACCATCCGGTTTTTTTGAACGGCTCTTTTGGGGGTATGATAAACTCTGCAGCCATGCAAGTATCCGGAATTAGTGAAAAAACAGTTCATCAGGGAATTCTGAAAGACAGAAAAACAGGAAAACCAACCGGTTTTATACGCGCTTCATCCTTTACATTATTAGCACTTCCTTCCCCGAAAGAGTTATCCCCTCAAGAGAGGGAGGATGCACTGCTGGACATGTTCAAGCGCTATAACCAATACGGCATTACCAGTTTGTGCTCAGGTTCAGGGGATTTCGAAAACTTTGCCATGTACAGGGATCTGGAAGCAGAAGATAAACTTACCATGCGGATTTATCAGAACATCCTTTTGCAGCCTGGCAGAGAAGGAAAAAAAAATATGCTTGTTGATACCATCAAAGCTTTCAACTTTGTGACTGGCGACGGTGATGAGTGGGCCCGGATCGGTGCAGTGAAAGTATATTTGGATGGTGGTATTTTAACGGGCACAGCTTATCTCCGTGAACCTTGGGGTGACAAGGCTCGTAGTATTTTTGGAATAAGAGATACAACCTACCGGGGTGTAGTAAACTACAGTTATGAGGAGCTTCTTGCCATTGTCACAGCGGCCAATGAAAACGATTGGAAATTTACCGCACATAGTACCGGTGGCGGAGGTGTGGATCTGCTGCTTGACGTATATGAGCAAGTGAATGAACTAAAATCCATAAAGGATAGAAGGTTTTCAATTATTCATGGCAATTTCTTTACAGACAGGGCCATCCAACGAATGAGTGAACTTGGAGTTTATGCTGATATGCAGCCAGCCTGGTTTTACAAGGATGCTGATGCCATGAAAAAAATTCTTGGAGACCATAGAATTGAAACCTTTCATCCATATCGTTCACTGCTGGATGCCGGGGTTATGGTTAACGGAGGATCTGACCATATGGTAAAGTGGGATGCAGATGCATCTATCAATCCCTATAATCCTTTCCTGGCAATGTGGACAGTGGTGACACGAACCACTGAACGTAAAACAGTAATTATGCCTACGGAAGCCATCACCCGGGAGGAAGCACTGAGAATGTATACCATCAATAACGCTTATGCTTCCTTTGAAGAATCCATAAAAGGATCGCTGGAGCCAGGGAAACTGGCTGATCTGGCCATTCTCTCCCATGATTTTCTGGACTGTCCGGTGGATCAGATCAGGAATATTCAATCGGAACTAACCATAGTGGGTGGAAAGATTGTCTACTCCTCAGACGGAAAGTGACATCATCTCTATTCAAAGATGAAAGTGCCATATTTATTGTATTCATGAAAAGACCCTGACGTCTTTTGCCACGAAAAATGTGTCGGGCCCTGGTCATAATCAATCCTGTACATGTTTGCCCTCCATTTCGCACCTGGTTCCGGGGGTACATTCGGCAAAGGGTTGAGAAGCTTGTAAGGAATGAAAAATTCAGCCATCCACGCTTTAATAGAAGCATTTTGCTCTTTGGACCCACCCCTGGTGGAGGTTGCATGCCGGGTTCTTTTGTCCCCTTCATAGTGCCACGGAAGCCAGCCAAAGAAATCACCCTTATAATTTGGCACTATGATGGGAAGTTCATAATTGAGTGGTGAAATTTCATACTCAAAGTAGACAGGGAAATCCTCTTCAGTCCATAGAAATACTTCAACCACATCTTCATTCCACAGATCCAGATTATCCTCTTTCATTGAAGCAGTCAGGACTTTATCCTCACAGTCGAAAAGAAAATAGATCCCTGTTTCAGAGTAGAGAACTTTAGCTCTGGTAAGGTAAGTATCCGTTTTTTCTATTCTTTGTGGAATATCGATCCATTCCGTCTGGCTCCAGGGTTCAGCACTTCCATCTCCTGTGACCTCAAAATCCTCACATCTGGTGATGATAATTTCAGTGTCTCCGGATTTTTTTTCCGATGATCTGTCATGGAGTCCTTCCCCGTTCGCCATAAAAGGGATGAGCATTAATGGTAAGATTAGTTTCTTGATCATAGTCTTATTCTTTGTCGTAAGGTATGCATTCTACAAGTAGATGTTCTGTAAAAGTAGCCGGCAAGATTCCAATGGGTCCTGTAACCGAACCAAGCTCTTGCTCATTTACGTAGTCATACACTTTATACTTTTTTTCATCCAGTCCCCTTAGCTCAATCTCACCATCCCACTCCTTCTGGTAGAATGCATAGTATAGTATCTCTCCCTTTTGAATGACATGCGATTCGGGTTTGTCATAGATAATATCATAAAGATTCAGGTAGGTTCCTTTGCTGAGCATCTTCTCATTGTAGAGCCCGAACCATTTTTGCCAGTGTTTCTCCCGTTCTCCTGACAATTGCATATTCTCGGGTCCGCCGGGCCAGGTAAACTTTGTGCCGATCACGCCACCCGGACCCATGGAAGTTGCAAAATCCTGTCCAACCTTTGCTGTATCGCTCTTGTCATTCATATCCACCTCCAACCGGATATGCTCAACATGGTCGGTATAGGCAGGAGCATTGGGTCCCCATAGGGCTTTTATGACTTTAACACGTCGCCTGGACTGTTCAACACTGGTGGGATCAGATACCACAGGCTGGTCGGTGTAGATGGATTGAAAGAAATCCTGGGTTGTTCCACAGTTACAGATTTCGGTCACTGAATAGGGTTTAATCGCTTTGGAGGTCTCATAGATTGACTGTAACATTTTTGGCAAATCTTCATAAGACTCTTCAGGACGCTTATGGTTGTGGGCCGGATTATAACAGGGAGGTACCACATAGTAAGCATCCAATTTATGTCCGTCAAAGCCCCAATCACCGATAAATCTGGTGGTCAATTCTTTCATGTATTCCTGAACTTCAGGAACACTCGGACAAAACTGGTACATATCACGGCAGTCCCTCGGATAGTTGCCATCTTCATCCATAATCAACCACTCCGGATGATCTTTGACTATTTGTGCGCTTCCCGGATCCACAGAACCACCCCATGAAAGCATTTTTTCAGGTTGGACCGGAGTAGGTGCCCACCATATTTTTACTTTAAATCCCTGTTGATGAAGTGAATCTACAAATTCCTTTATTTGTTGCTCCCCACCGGGAAACGTAAAATCCCTGATATTCCAGTCTCCATATTTATCCCACCACCTGTCGTCGATAACCACCCATTTAATTCCCAGTTCCTTTAACTTGGGAAGTGTTCCGTAAATATCATCCAGGGAGAAATCGGTCAGGTAGCCCCAACCACACCAGATAGCCTCATGAGCCTCTTCAGAAGGTTCTTTTTGTTGTTGCCCCAAATCTGCCAGAAGCTTTGAATAAGTATTTAGGGGATCGAAGAAATCGCCTGTGTGCACCATCACTGCTGTTTGTAAGGACTGATAGCTCTCTCCCGGGGATATTTCATGATTGCCCCTTTTAAGAACAGCCATGCTTACCTCCTTATCAGCCTCAACTTTTACCGGGAAAGAAACCAGTTGTGGCCGGGTCTCCAGGTGGGCGATAGCCATGCCCGATTTGTTATTCCAGAGGTCCACCAAGGGTACACCCCCGCCAGTCTTTGTCTCCGGCTGAACACCCATCCAGTTGTCCTGTTGGAATTCATCCTCAATTTTAAGAATATAATCGAAACCCCAGGCAATGGAGGCACCCTGGAATGACCAGAAATCGAAAGGCCGGTTGCCAGGCTGATCACGGGTGGCATCCAGGCGATAGTAGTTACAATAATCCATTTCAATGATTAGGTCGGAGGTGCCAAGGTTTTTATAAGATGCCGAGCTTATAGCGATTTCAGGGTATTGATCATATAATTCTGTGCTCAGAGTTTTTTCAATCCGGGTACCATCAGAACAAACTGCAATGCCTGTAATCACCATTCTTCTTCCCAACCCAAAAGCTGTTTCAATGCTTTCAACATTGATTTTGTCATAATCCACAAGAAAATCGGTTAGCTCCTGGCCATCAATGACAATAAAATGGCTTGGTTTGCTTAACCCTTTCTCCCTGTCAATATCATTCAATGAAATTGATTCGCCCCTGTTATGGACTTCGCAGTACATATGTTTATCGAATTTCAGTTCAATCTCTGAATTACGGAACCATATATCACCATCTTTTTTAAAAGAAAAATCCTTTTCTGATTTCAGACAGGAGCTTATACTCAGGCAAATACTGACTACAAGAAACAATGAAGCTTTCATCTCGTTACTGTGTTTATGCATTAATTTGTTTTAAAATTTATTTTCCTCACAGAAAAACAGTCATCACCCGAAAACAGGTAATGGCAGGTTTTACCATCATCACTCATCCACTTTGTGGGAATACTGGCTGTTTCACCCGGACCCATATCCCAATCCATTGTATAATATACGGTTTTCCATGGCCCCCATGGTTCAGAAGCTTCAAATATTCCTAACCCGCCATCGAATCGAGGGCCCCTGGAAGTTCCCCTGGATGATACGGGAATGATCTGGCACCATAAATATCTGTCCAGCCCCTTATTGTATGTAACACCAGAGCGGTAGCATCTTCCCGGATTGATAAATACCGCTTCTCTCTTGTTGTAATCCTCTGACCAAAAGGGCTTACCATTTATGCCATATCCAGCAAAATAGGTATAGTTGTCCCGCTCTTTTATTCTGTTTTTGGGAACCCGGGCAAGGATCATCGCGTCACTCGCCTTATAAGCACTCTCCTCGTCATGAGAATAGACATATACATAGTTATCCCTGGCACCTTCGTAATCTTTACCATAGTTCAGGAATGTGGGACAGCCAAATCCGGATGTAAATTTCCACACTGCCCACTCCCAGGTTTTGCCGTAATCATCGGACCAGGCCAGCTGTGAATTGTCTCTGTTTCTGATCAGCATATACAAAGTGCCGTCCACCATCAACATTCCACTTGCTTTTGGACCGTATCTTCCATCCCCCACCCGTTCACCGGACCTGGTCCGGATATTGGAGCCTTCTATATCTGGTGGATTCCCTTCTATCCTGCAAATTCCCAGGCTGAGTTTTATTTCGGTGTTTGGAATAAAGCCCTTACCGTCTCCATATACGGTATACAGATGATCATCCCCGGCCCATGTAGCAGGCCAGTTATCACTCCCACTGGCCAAACGTATAACGGATTCCTCGGGGGCAAATTCTACAGTAGTTATCAGATCGCTTTTAGGATAAGGAGGTTCTTCAATGGCTTCCATCACAGGATTAAACAGAAATAGTTCCATTCCCATACGTGCGCTGTCTCCTTTTGAGTGGCCATACAATTGATCTCCGAATCGTACAACGATCAGATCCAGGCTGGGGACAACCAGTAGAAGCTGATCCTGGGCTCCGGAGCCGGCAAATGCATCGCGGGGCAAATGTTTCCAGATGCCTCCATAGTTACTGTACCAACCAAGGGTTGTGGCCAGGTATGGATTATCATTGGTTCTTTGATCAAGTTCAAAGTCCATATTGTTTGTGGGTTCAAATCTGACAGCTTCCTCTACCAGGGATGAATCGATCAGTTGCTTTCCCTGCCAGTTACCTTTGCGTAACATCAGGCGGCCTACCCTGGCCACAGTATTGGCTGTAAAGCTGCCTCCACCCCAACCCGGAACCAGGGGGAGACCATCCACCGCAAAAGTCTTATCATAGCCTAATGAATATTCCTTATCGTCAATGCCAATGGGACGGTAGATCTTCTCTTGCAGATAGGTCCGGATATCCTTCTGATCGGTCTCCTGAATGGCTGCTGTCACTGCATAATTCAACATGGCTATGCCCGGATTGCTATATGCGAATCTTTTTCCCGGACTGCTCAGAATGGGAGCACTGTCACGTGATACGGAAAACGGCTCAGGATCCTGTCTCCAGAACTGACCTTTCCATCCAGGTAAATCCATATGGGTATGTAATCCTTTTGCGATCATCTCTCCTGCTTCCTCATTTGAAACCTCCGCATCTTCCATCCCAGAGGTATGTCCGGCCAGTTGCCTGATGGTTATCATGGATTTTACATAATTATCTTTCCATTGTGGAATATAATGACAGGCTGGTTCGTCGGGATCTATTAAACCATCATTCATTGCTGTTAGCAGAGACATTCCTGAAACGATCGCTTTTGCAAGGGAGGCTGTATAGTGACCCCTTACTGAATCTTCATACCCTTGGGCAAACCAGCTGCAAACCACCTTATCATTTCTGATGATCATCAATTTTTTTGTACCCCTGGCCGACAGATCTTTGATCAGGGCATCCAGTTTTTCAGATGACATACCCTGGCTCTCCGGTTGCTCATAGGTCCATTGGAACACTTCAGGTTCTGAGGATATATTGCTCTGGTCACCCTGCTCTTTACAGGAAGAACTGGATAAAATAGTCAAAATGGCAAGAATCTGGTAAGTTCTCATGTATGCTTCATTTGTAATAAAAAGGATACGTAAAGAAAGAATTTATCGCAAATAAGGAAATGTCTAACTAAAATGCAAATTTAGTAAGTTTTTGACTGTTTGAATCAATGAATATTAATATATTTGAAGAATCGGTTTAATTCTGATTCAATGAAGAGTCGCTTTAATCTCTTGATCTTTGCCAGTGGAATTGTTATTTCCCTCTCTACCTTCAGCTGTTCACCACGGGAAGGATCTGAAAGCTCAGTTCAAATTCCAGGTACCTATTCAAACGGACCTGCAGGGGATTGGGACATCACAGACTGGAGCAGATTCCATGACCAGGCAGTAGAAGAATCGCTGCATCCCATCCGGCAGGGAGAGCCCGGAAAGACACCTTTCTGGAACGGATATGCCAAACGATTTATTTATGTTCCCTCTTTTGATTTTGCAACGGTCAACAATTCAGTAAAATACAGGTATACTGTCATCTCTGATGTGAATTCTGAGCGCTATATATTTGAAGCAGATAATCCATGCTCTTTGTTGACCCCCGTCTGGAAAGAGGTTCCGGTGGGCATCGTATACCTGAAGGTTGAAGGCCTGGATGCAGACAATAATGTCGCAGGGTTAGCAGGTGAACAGATGTTTTACAAAGCAGCACCTTTTAACGGACCGTATAAGATGCCGGTAACCGATTATACCTCAAGTGTCATCAGAAATATGCAGTCACTGTTGGAGCAGGAACATTACCAGCGGTGGAAAACAGACACTGTTCCCAGCCAAGAGTACAGACTCTATTGCTATCCGTCAAAAATTGTAGGCAGTATTATTCAGGCCATGTCCATCTATTCCTCTATTTCAGAAGAGGAGAGTGAGGAGGCGATTAACATGGCCCGCAATGCCGCCAGCTATCTGCTAAGTATCAGTTTGCCTTCCGGTTCTGTTCTTGAGTATTTCCCTCCTACCTATATCGACCATGCACTAAGTACCAGCGTTGCCAGGAGAAAGACTGATCAGTTGATGATGTTTTATCCGGCCATTGCGGGAAGCGCTTACCTGGATCTTTACGACGCTACCGGAACCAATGAATATTTAGAGGCATCTATAAGGATTGCCGAAACCTATGCGAAAACACAGCTGCCAGCAGGATCGTGGCCACTGATGGTTTGGATAGAGAGCGGAGATGCTGTAGAGGATAACCTGTGTGTACCAACCGATATCATTAATTTCCTTGACAGGCTTGTGATTGATTATGGGGAAATTCAATTCAGGCAAATCAGTGATAAGGCATTTAACTGGATCATGGAGAATCCCATGAAAACTTTTCATTGGGAAGGGCAGTTCGAAGATATGGGGTACAGTAAACATTATAGCAATATGGAACGGGGAAAGCCTCTTGCGTTTGCCGTACTTCTGTTATCCCATTCAGAAGAAGTACCAGGCTATATTGAGATGGCAGAAGAGTTGATAAGGTTTGCAGAAGACCAGTTTATTGTATGGGAGCAACCCTTACCACGTGAGTTGTTTCGAACATCCTGGAGGCCCATCCCCAGAAGGGCATATTATACCAGCAAATGGTTCACACCCTGCGCATTGGAGCAATATGATTTCTATACACCCATTGATGCCAGCGCAGCGAGTGCCATATTGGCCTTTAAGAAAGCGTATGAAATAACAGGAAAAGAATTGTACCTGGCGAAAGCTATTTCTTTGGCTGACAATCAGACTGTTGCCCAGGATCTTGCCGGCGGTATTTACCCCACATACACCATGAACCTGGCCGGGAGGAAGAATTTTTCAGATCCCACCACAAGCAAGGATCCCGGCAATGTGTGGACAGGCTGGCTCAATTGTGCTACCATGACAGCCAATGCCTTATTGGAACTAAATGAGTTGGTTTCACAAACTGACATTCAATCAAGAAACATACACAATCATGAATAGCTTAAGCAATCCAAAGTACACTATACTACTCTTATCCTCACTGTTCCTGTTTTTTTCATGTGCAACTCCAGTAGCAGAGACCTCAACGGTACTTTTCAATGAAGGCATCTATCTCATCCCTTATCCGCAGGAAGTAACCCTGGGTGGCGAGAATTTTCTGCTTGGTTCTGAACTCTCTATTGTGTTGGACAAAAATGCAACAGAGAATGACAAATTCACAGCAGCAATACTGGCCGCACGGCTTAAGACAGAGTGGGGAGTAAACACTGTGATTGCCGAATCATCTTTCGGCAAATCAATAATACTGACACACGAAGAGGTTTCTGAAAAAGTCACCAGCCTGCCGGAGAAGAAGTCCCTGCAGGGATACCAACTGAATGTGGAAGCTGACCAATTGATCATCAGAGCAAAAGGAGAAACCGGACTGTTTTACGGAACCCAGACACTGCTTCAAATCATTAAGAAAGGGAATGAGGGCGCATTTGTTCCCGGTATGGAGATCACCGACTGGCCGGATATTTCCGAGCGAGCCTGTCATTATGATACAAAGCACCACCAGGACAAGCGTTCATATGTGGAGAGCTTTATAAGGGATCTTGCCAGGTACAAGATCAATATGCTGGTCTGGGAATGGGAGGACAAATTCGCCTATCCAAGCCATCCCGAGATTGGTGCCCCCGGTGCCTTCACCATGGAGGAGATGCAGGAGCTCACCCGGTATGCAAAGAAGTACCATGTACAGCTGGTGCCATTGGTGCAGGGGTTGGGCCATGTGAGTTTTATCTTAAAATGGCCCCAGTACAACGATCTGCGGGAAGTTGCTGCATCCAACTGGGAGTTTTGCCCGTTGAAAGAGGGTAGCTATGAATTGCTGTTCGACCTCTGGGAAGATGCCATTGAAGCCACTCCAGGTTCCGAATATATCCATATTGGTTCTGATGAAACCTATGAGTTAGGTGTGTGTGAGCAGTGCCAGATTAAATCGGAGGAGATAGGAAAAAGTGGTCTTTATCACCTGTTCACGGGAAAGGCAGGAGAGCACCTCCATGCAAAAGGCAGAAAAGTTATGTGTTGGGAAAGGCCCATGGGCTGGACCGTTGGTGAATCTCCTGCAAAGGGAATAGAACCATTTGAAGAGCTGGTGCTGACTGAGAGTTACAGCTATGAAACTCCCGATTTCAAATATGCCAGGGAGGCAAAAACAGAGGGTTTTGAAATCTTCTCCTATGATCCCAATCCGGGAGTAACTCCCTTGATGGTTGCTTATATGTTTGCACAGGGAGAGGATGGTAAAACCAGGATCGGAAGCCTGGAGAAATCCTACACCTATTTGACATCTTCCACGAAATCGGGATATTTTGACGGCATGATCAATACATCCTGGGATGATGCAGGACTTCATAACCAGATGTGGATGATGAGTTTTATTAATTCTGCAGAGTGGACATGGAGTGGAAATAATCCTGCGCTGGAAGAGTTCACCGATAAATTCTTTCTGAACTACTACGGGGACCAATCCAGCGACATAAGAGAATTATACCTCTTGATGAATAAGGGAGCATATTACTATTTTGAATCATTTGAGCGTCGGGTATGGCACTATGGTGATATTGGCAAGACCCATCTTCCCGATCTGCCCCGCGGCGATAACCTGGAATATGATGAATACTGGAACCGGGAGTATGCAGCAAGAATTGATGAGTCCCACAAGCTGATCAAACAGATGGAGCGTGCCATGGAAATCATACAGTCCAATCAGCAAACCGGTATCAAGAACAGCTATGACCTGGAACTGTTTACAACCATTACAAACCTGGTAAGCCATACCTGTAATACCTACCTGTCTTTATCAGAACTCGAAAGAGCCATTAAACAAGCCCACAACCAGCGGTTTTTAAGTCACCAGGCAGCCTACAATGCTCTGGGAGATGCTCTTGGCATTATTGAAACAAACCTTTTGGAAAGAGAACAGGTATACGAGGAATTGGTAGCTGTATGGGAAAAAACAAGACTTCCCAAGGGATTCTCCACCGACGAAAAGGAATTTTTTCACAGGCAGGACCGTGCCCGGCACTTTGCTTTTCGCAGGGCAGATATGAGTTATCTTATTTATGACGAGGAGTTGCTGGGCCTGGAGGATTACAGGGTGAAACTGCTGGAATACATGGAGTGGTACAAGAAAGCCTATCTCCTTAAAGGAACATGATCTTTAAGGAACATAACTAAAATGAAATCGAAAATCATGATAAGAAGATTTACAATATTAAGTATTGTCCTTCTGATGGCAATCCTGGGTCAGGGATGCAATAAGGAGAAGACAATCTTAACTCCTGATGAAATGCAATTTATTCTGGACCAGTATTCAAATACGCTGAGTGCTTCCAATGACCTTTCAAAAGTACCACGAAGGATTAATGAGAACGGGGAATTGGTAACGACAAGTATATATGGATGGACAAGCGGTTTTTTTGCAGGCAGTCTATGGTATATCTACGAATTATCCGGTGATGATCACTGGAAGGAGGAGGCCATTAAATGGACAGAGGCTCTGGATACCATACAGTATTGGAGCGGGAATCATGATGTGGGGTTCATGATAAATTGCAGCTATGGAAACGGCTTAAGGCTAACAGGGAATGAAGCATATAAGAAAGTGTTAATCCGGACTGCAGAATCTCTTATTAAGAGATATAATCCTGCCGCAGAAAGTCTCGAATCGTGGGACTACAGGGAAGCCTGGGATGGCTCAACAGTTTGGTACTTCCCGGTTATCATTGATAACATGATGAATCTGGAATTATTATTCGAAGCAAGCAGGCTAAGCGGCGACAAACGGTATGAGAATATTGCCATCCAACATGCCAGGACAACCATGAAGAATCATTACCGGGATGACTATTCTTCATTCCATGTTGTAGATTATGATACCATTACAGGAGAAGTGCTGGATAAGGCCACATGTCAGGGCTTTGTTGATGAATCATCCTGGGCAAGAGGTCAGGCATGGGGTTTGTATGGCTTTGTGACCTGTTATCGCTACACCCATGATATCCAATATCTCAAATTTGCCAAAAATATTGCAGATTATATGATAAACCACCCAAATTTGCCTGAAGATATGGTGCCATACTGGGATTATAATGTGGTGGATCCCGGGCTCACTCCCCAGTGGGATTATGATCCGACCATGTTTGATGAAATTCCACGGGATGCATCAGCAGCAGCGATCACCTGTTCAGCCCTGTTTGAGTTAAGCAAGTATTCTGATATAAACAAGGATCAATATTTTGAAGCAGCTACTACAATCCTCAGCTCCCTGGCTTCGTCCAGATATCTTGCACAAGAGGGAAAGAATAGATATTTTATCCTGAATCACAGTGTCGGCAGTATTCCCCACGGAGTAGAGATAGATGTTCCATTGGTTTATGCGGATTATTATTTTCTGGAAGCATTATTAAGGTATTCAAAACCGGGCGGAAATAGATAAATTTGCGCATCCTATCATAATCCATCGTAACTAAACTCGTCTGATTTGGTTTCAAAACACTATTTTATTTACTTTTGAAAGCTTTTTGTTTCTTTTATTGAAAAATTAATCACTATATTTACTGCAAATAAAATGAAACATAAGTTTAAATTGAAATATAAGTAACGTTATGAAAACACAGAATTACTAATATCGACTCTATGATATGGAACTAAATATATAATCTGCTCTATAAACTAAACATTCACTTCTTAATTCTAATTCCATGAAAAAGAATCTACTTGTAACAGTTATCTTACTTCTTACGGTACTAGGCAGTATGATGGCTCAAACCCGTACCATAACAGGTACGGTGACATCCGCTGAAGATGGAGAGCCACTGCCAGGTGTAACCGTAGTTGTAGTGGACCTTAGCATTGGTACAATTACCGGTGCTGACGGTGTGTATTCAGTCGATGTACCTACCAATGCTCAATCTCTTGAGTTTATGTTTATTGGGATGGAAACTCAAACCGTAACCATCGGTAGCCAGACCATCATCGATATTGCCATGGCAGTATCCGCCATGGACCTGGAAGAAGTGGTAGTCACCGCTCTGGGTATCGAGAGGAAAGAAAAAGCACTTGGTTTTGCAGTCCAGTCACTTGACGAAGAAGAATTAACTGCTTCCCGGGAAATAAGCATCACGGGATATCTTACTGCAAAGGTTGCCGGAGTACAGGTTTCAAAAGTCGCCTCCGGTACAGGAGGATCTTCCAGTGTTACCATTCGGGGCAACGCATCCATCACAGGAAGTAACCAGCCCCTGTACGTGGTCGATGGTGTACCAATTATCAACTTACCGGCGAGTGGAACTAATGGTTTGTGGGGCGAAAACGACTACGGTGATGGTATTGGTGATATCAACCCTGAAGATGTGGAATCAATGTCTGTACTGAAAGGGCCGAACGCTGCTGCTCTTTATGGTTCAAGAGGTGCTAACGGGGTAATTATCATTACGACCAAGTCTGGAAAGAAAAATAAAGGTGTTACTGTAGAAATTAATTCAAATCTTTCGTTTGAAAGAGTGAACCTTATCCCTACCTATCAGAATAAATATGCCACCGGTTATGAAGGAACCAACCTTTACGGTTCGATGATAGAAATTCCGGAAGGCAGCGGGGATTTTTATGAGACCATGGACACATGGCATGGCGATAGTTGGGGACCTCCCCTGGATGGAAGAAGAACAATCGTAAATCCGTTTGTCTATCCCGAAGATAAAAATACCCAGACCATGGTACTGTTGCCACAACCCAATGACAATGTCAGGGAATTCTATGAAACCGGAGTAACAAATTCAAATACAGTGGCTATCTCTGGTGGTACAGAATCGACTAGCACCAGGCTCTCATTTGGCAATGTGTACCAAACAGGTATTGTGCCAAACCACAAGGTAAACAAGTACAATGTTGCATTGAGAACTTCTTCGAAAGTATCCAAATGGCTCTCCTTTGATTCCAAATTTAACTATATCCATACCGAAGGAAACCAGAGGCCTAATCTGGGATCAAGCCGGGATAATGTGAACAGGACCTTTGTAACCATGGGAAGGTATGTCCCCATGGAGTGGCTGGAAAGCTATTATGAGGAAACCGGAACTTACGGACGCTGGCCTGGAGTAACTTTAAACCCTTATTATGTGGTCAATGAATTGAAAAATAATGACTATAGGGATCGGATGCTCGGGTTTGCATCTGCAACGGCTCAATTTACAGATTGGCTGAGCCTGATGGGCCGTATAGGAGCTGATTTTTATACCGAATACCGCAAAAAAATATGGCCAGTAGGCGACAGGGGGTATTCAAAAGGCCGTTTGACAACAGAAATGTTAAATCGGCGGGATATAAATGCTGATCTCCTTCTAACGGCCAATGGGCAGCTTTCGGATAATTTTACAGGATCACTAACACTCGGATCTTCTCTGTTAACACAACGAAGAGACCGTGAGTATATGGATGCCAGGGAACTCAAAGCTGAGGGGGTTTACAATGTTTCTAATGCAACGGATTTGCGTCCGAGTAGTTCCCTGTGGGAAAAAGAGATGCAATCGGTATATTTTATGGGACAACTTGGATATAAGAACTATCTCTTCCTTGATTTAACAGGCCGAAATGACTGGTCTTCAGCTCTTGGAGTAAATAATTATTCATTTTTCTATCCTTCAGCAGGCCTTAGTTTCGTATTTTCTGATGCCTTTAATATGGATAGTAAAATATTAAGTTTTGGTAAGGTCAGGGCCTCCTGGGCACAGGTTGGTAATGATTCTGATCCATACCTGACCAAGGCTGGTTATCGCTCATATACAACTAACTTCCTTGGAAATGGATTTGCTTCAAACAGCGGCACAATCCCTCTGTATGACTTGCAAAATGAGTTAAGTGAATCGTGGGAAATTGGTGCTGACCTGAGATTTTTGCAAAACAGGATTAGTTTGGATGTGACTTACTACAATGGGCATACAACCAACCAGATCCTGCCTATTAGCATTTCATCCACCAGTGGGTACAGCACTGTAATAATTAACGCCGGGCAGGTAAGTAACAAAGGGATAGAAGCGGTAATTAACTTCACTCCGGTGAGCATGTCCAACAGTTTCAGGTGGGATATTTCATTCAACTATGCAAAGAACGAATCGATGATTGATGAATTGGCTCCCGGAATTGAAACATACCGCATAGCCGATAACTACCCCAATGATATTTATGCCAATCCGGGCGAACCTTACGGAACTATCGTTGGATATGCAACTAAAAAATCTCCTGATGGCAGGTATATTGTAAATCCGAACGGGGCTTATGCCAGGGAATCCAATGTAAGCGTACTTGGTAATATTACTCCCGACTGGATAGGCGGATTGAACAATACGTTCTGGTTCAAGGGATTTTCTCTCAATGTCCTCATTGATTTTGTGCAGGGTGGATCACTTTCATCTTCAAGTAAATACCAGATGACTGCAAAAGGTACCGGTCTGTTTACAGAAGAGGGCAGGAGGCCCCAGGATACCGATGACCAGGGAAACCAGCTGCCTTATGTGGGTGTTCTTGATGGTGTTGTGGAGATCATGGATGGAGAAGGCAATGTGACTGGATATGAAGAAAACACAAAGGCTGTAGACGGTCAGACTTACTGGGCCAGCAGGGCCTGGGGCGGACCCACAGATTGGTTTGTACTGGATGGAAGTTATATCAGCTTAAGAGAAGTTATGTTAAGCTACAGGTTTCAGCCAGCTCTCCTGGAAAAGACTCCTATTGCCGGTCTGACGCTTAGTCTGGTCGGAAGGAATTTGGCATACCTGGAAGAGCATATGGAAGATATGGGTATTTCCCCCGAATCTGCACCGAGCACTTCTGCCGGTTATGCCGGTATCGAATCAATGGCGATTCCCACTACACGGACTTTCGGGGTTAATCTTAAAATAACCTTCTAGTTGATTAGTTAATTGAAACATATAAATAGAAAAATATGAAATCATTAATAAGAATAACAATCGTAGCTGTCCTGGCGTTGGTCATCCTAATGATCAATGCATGTACAGAAGACTTTGAGGAGTTAAATACCCGGAATAGTCTCGTCACAGAAGAGGTATTGAACACAGATCTACTGTTTACATACTTCCAGCATCAGGCCATCGTACAAGACCTTGGAGGTGGATCCTCAACAGTAGGGAATTATCCCGGCATGTCTGTTTCCGGTGCGAATCGTCCCTTCCAGCAATCTGCAAATACAGGAACCTGGAATAATGCCTATAGTACGTATGCCAGGAACCTGGCGGATTTGATTAGAATTTTAGAAAAAAGGGATGCCGAGATTGGTACCAATGACAATGCTACTATGATTGCCATGGCAAGGATCATGAAGGTCTGGGTGTTTGCCAAGCTTACCGATGCTTACGGCGATTGTCCCTATTTCGAATCATGCCTGCCCCAGGAAGAAGCAGTTATCTCGCCTAAATATGATACTCAGAAAAGCATCTATGAAGACATGTTTAAGGAGTTGAAAGAGGCCGTGGCCCAACTGGGTGATGGTGTGGAGAGCTTTGGCGGTGCAGACCTTATGTATGGTGGAGATGTTGATCAGTGGGCAAAGCTGGCCAACTCCATCAGGCTGCGTCTGGCCCTGCGTGTCCGTTATGTGGATGCAGCCATGGCTTCAGCCAATATGGGTGACCTGAATGAATCCAATCTGATTACAGATCCGGCAGATAATGCCTTCATAATGACCGCGTATGATAATATCGATAATACCAATCCAAATTTTCAGGCTCAATACAGTGGCTTGTATAACCAGGGTTCAAGCCTGACGAAGCGTACGGCTGCTAAAACTATTGTGGATATCTGGCAGGATAATTTTGACCCGCGACTGAAAGTATTTGTAGATACAGCAGAAGCAAGCTGGCCAACCACTCCTGGTTATGAAGAGTATGATTACTTTGGCTATCGCGGACATCCTTTACTGGGCTTTGTACCTGTTGAACAAAAATACCCCTGGGGGGGCGGCTCTACTTCACGTTGGTCTCTGCTCATGTATGCTCCAGTCTGGCCAATGCCTGTGATAAGCTCTCAGGAGGTCTATTTTGCACTGGCCGAAGCGGCTTTGTTTGGTGTCAAAGGCTCGGTAGCCGATGCACAGGGCTTTTATGAGAAGGGAGTCACGGCAGCTATGAACTGGGCAGTGAATTGGTTTGATGTAACTTCATCACAATTAACTGATATGTTTGCAATTTACAGACCAGACTCTACTCCTGAATTTGTGGCCGATTATGCAGCCTTCCACACCATCACTCAGGAGGAGGCTGATGCCTTTGTGGACACTGCTACAGTTATGACATTGACAGGTACTGAAGAAGAACAACTGGAGATGATCATGAACCAGAAAATCGCCGGATTCTATCCTGTCCAGATCCAAGAAGGATGGTATGAATGGAGAAGAACAGGATACCCGAGAGTTCAGGTGGGAGATGACGGAGATGACCTGCAGGGTGTTTCACCCAGAAGGTATATGTGGCCTGATAGCGAACAAGTGTTAAACGAGCAAAGTTATACCGAAGCACTGGCTCGGATTGGAGGTAGCGATAAAATGCTTGTAAAAGTATGGTGGGATGCCAATCCCCTTGCTCCGCATGAGCACCCGGATCCGGTTCCTGAGCAGGATGCCCCGTATATACAATAGTGTAATTTTAGTTGATTTATATGTAAGTTAACTTAAGACTTGTATCATAGAAAACAGCCCATAAAGTCAAACTTTATGGGCTGTTTTCTTAATTACAGAAATTTCTGCATGTCATGAAAAAAATAGTGTTTCTCACATCTTTCTATGTCATCTTTCTTGTCTTATGGTCCTGTAACAGGGATGCACCAAAAACTGATGCATCCAAGACTGGTGCATCCAATACTGAGGAGCCAAATAATATCCGCACTTACCTTTCGGCAGTGGCAGCAGACATTACAGACAATTCACTGTCAGATATAACATCTTTAACAGATTGGGAAGAACAGAGGCCCCAACGCTATAAGGAATTTATAGAGATGATGGGACTGCAGGATATGCCCCTTGAGAGCAAAAGGCCGAATTTAAATATCAAGCATACCGGCACCATCCAGGAAGAGGGATTCCGCATAGAAAAACTCTATTATGAATCCCTTCCCGGCTTATACGTTCCGGCAAATCTTTACATCCCGGATCATATGGAGGAGCCCGGACCGGCAATTCTTTATGTTTGTGGCCACTCTCTCACTCAGAAAGTCAGGTATCAACCCTATCCAAGGAAATTTGCTGAGTTGGGTTTTGTGTGCCTGATCATCGAAACGATCCAGAGGGGAGAGGTCAGGGGTGAGCATCATGGTTGCTATGCCAGAGGCTGGTTCCACTGGTACAGCAGGGGTTATAATCCGGGCGGTGTCGAATTATGGAATGCCATTCGTGGGCTGGACCTACTTTCTGAGCGGTCTGAGGTGGATCCTGAAAGGTTGGGAGTAACCGGTCTTTCAGGGGGCGGGTCACAAAGCTGGTACATCGCGGCAGCAGATCCGCGTATCAAAGCAGCAGCTCCGGTATGCGGTGCCAGCACCCTCAAGGCCCAGATTTCCCTTCGCACAGTTGACGGGCATTGCGATTGTATGATGCCCATAAATACCTACCAGTTGGATTTTCACAACCTTGGGGCACTGATTGCTCCAAGACCACTTCTGATTGCACAGGCCGATCGGGATGGTATGAATTCCATTGAATCGGTTCGTGAGTTGCATGACGATATCAAAAAAATGTATAACCTGTATGGTGTACCTGAAGATCTCGGGCTGGTTGAATCCCCCGGAGGGCACTCCTACCACAGGATATCACGGCAAGAAATTCACGCCTTCTTCATTGAGCATCTGATGGGTAAAGAGGTATTGCCGGAAGATACAGGAGATATTGATGAAATTGCTGAAAACCAGCTAACTGAAGATGAACTGAGGGTGTATGCCGACGGCATCCCGTCGGATGACAGGACAACCACCATACAGGATTCATTTGTTAAGTTGCATGGTGATCCTGACATTTCAAGTGAACAGGATCTGGCCAGTTTTAGGGACTCGGTGAAGCACTTTCTGAATACCAGAACTTTTGGTGCATTTCCGAAGGAGAAAGTACCATTCGATTCAAGGCTGGAGTTCAGGTCCCTCGATGGGGCAAGGTATGGCTGGAATATCCATAGCTTTATCTCAGAGAAAGGCTGGCGGTTAAAAGTGGATATCCGATGGAGGAACCAGCCCGATAACAGAAAGCCACTGATGATTGTGCTTCGAAATTACGACGAAGACCGTTGGGAATCTGAAAGCTTTATTTCCAGCCTGGATGACGAGTGGAATATCGCCTATCTTGAGGTGAGAGGTGTGGGAGAGAACGGATGGGATCCTGCTCTTCAGTGGCATGTTCGCCGCGCTTCGGCATGGACCGGCAGGACCATCGCATCCATGCAGGTTTATGATCTGTTGCGATCCTTAGAGTTCTGTCGTACTTTGGATGGGGTTGATCCTGGGAAAATCGGGATTGCCGCAAGAGATGAAATGACAGTAGTTGCGATGTACGCTGCACTGCTCGATGGCAACTGTCACACCCTGATATTAAAAGATCCACCTGCAAGTCAGGACATTCCAAGCCGGCCCGATGGGCGGGGTGCTGCCATTGAAATGTTGAACTGCCTGCAAATTACAGATGTGTATCAGTTACCGGCCCTATTGGCGCCGGCAAATGTCAATTTCCAGGGAGAAATTCCGGACTCCTACCAATGGTCGTATAAAATTCTGCAAAAACTTGACAAATGAAAAAACAAAACCACGTATCCAGAAGAAAATTTATAGCCGATTCAGCCAAAGCTACTGCACTGGTATCTGCTTCAGGGCTTTTGAATTCATGTTCCTTCTCGTCAGTAAAGAATGGAGAAAAGTATAAAATCCCTCGTCGTACCCTTGGGAATACCGGACTTGAAGTATCTATTCTGGCCTTTGGAGGGGGATCTCAATTTCTACAGAATAACGATGGGGAGTGGGAAAAGCTTCTTGAAGCAGCAGTTGAAGGGGGAATAAATCTATTCGAAACGGCTCCCAGTTATATAGCCTCCGAATTTTGGGAAACCGGCGACGGGAAGTCCCTGGACAGCAGCGAACAGCGATTTGGACAGGTATTATCAGCCTATCGGGATCGGTTGATTTTGTCTACAAAGCTTTCCTCCCGTGATCCTGAAGAGGCAAAGAAATCTCTGGAAAGCAGTCTGAAAAACTTCAAAACAGATCATTTGGACCTGCTATTGATTCATGGCATAACGGCCGAAGATAAAATTTTAGATATTGAGAGCGGACTTTTTAAAACCATGCGCTCCTTTAAAGAATCAGGGATGGTGAAAAATATTGGGTTCTCTTGCATGAATGATGCAGAGCATGGCAGGGATATGCTGGAGCAGCTGGATTTTGATGTGGTACTGGTTACCATGAATGCAACCAAGTATGGTGATTTTGCAGATGCAATCCTTCCGGTTGCCAGGAGAAAGAAAACCGGGGTTATTGCCATGAAGGTAATGAGAGATATCGTCGGAGAGTCTGCAACACCCAAAGAACTTCTTAAATATGCCTGGACACAACCAGGTGTGGCCAGTGCAACTATTGGACACTGGGGTATTGAAACGCTTCAGGAGAACATCCGGATAGCTCAGGAATATGTTGAAGACCCTGTTGCAACCCTGGATCGTGATGAATTGGAGCACAGGATGGCATCCTACGCCGGACCCCACGCCCTTTGCTGGGCTCGTCCCGGATACCGGGACGGAGATATTGTAGTGAGAGATCCAAAAGCATAAATATTATGAAGTATATTTCATGGATTTATATGGGTTGTATTGCTTGCTCCATTTTTTTGAATAGTTGCATTCCTGTTCAAGATCAAGCGGTTAAATTTTATGGACCTTTGCGGGTAAGCGAGGAAAATCCCAGATATTTCACCGATGACAAAGGCAAAGCAATCTATCTCACAGGTTCTCATACCTGGAATAATCTTGTGGATATGAAGTGTACTGATATGAGCCTTGCTGATTCACTGGAAACATTTGATTTTGTCCAGCATCTTCAATGGCTGAAGCAATACAATCATAATTTCATTCGCCTTTGGGCCTGGGAGCTTCTGAATTGGGATACTCACGGTGTCAGTGATGAAGCAAACATTTATCAGGTAACGCCTCATCCCTGGGTACGCACCGGTCCGGGCCAGGGGTTGGATGGAAAACCAAAATTTGACTTACACCAATTTAACCCGGTGTATTTTGACCGTTTAAAACTACGGGTAAAACAGGCTGCGGACGAGGGTATTTATGTATCTATCATGCTTTTTGAAGGATGGGGGCTCCAGTTCTCGCGCGAAGCATTCAGGAACCATCCGTTTCACCATGACAATAATATCAATGGCATAAATGGAGATTCAAACAATGATGGGAGCGGTGTTGAAATTCACACATTGGAAAACAAGGAGATCACCGGAATACAAAAAACCTATATCAAAAAGGTGATTGATGTTGTTAATGAATTTGACAATGTGCTGTTTGAAATCTCCAATGAGAATCATCCGCCCTCCACAGAATGGCAATACCACATGATCTCTTTTGTTAAGGACTATGAAAAGCAACTGGCAAAGCAACATCCTGTGGGTATGACTTTTCAGTATAAGGGTGGAAGCAATGATGTACTGATGAAGAGTCCGGCTGACTGGATTTCCCCCAATAATGAAGGGGGTTACCGTGACAATCCACCAACATCTGATGGTTCTAAGGTTATTGTTACAGATACGGATCATCTCTGGGGAATAGGGGGAAATCAGGCCTGGGTCTGGAAGAGTTTTCTTAGGGGACTTAATCCCATATTCATGGATATCTATGAAGGCAGCGTACTGGCTGGAAAGAGTGGAAAATTTGAACCTGGTTGGGTCGAACCTATTCGAAAGAGCATGGGATATACACTTATGTTTGCAAATCGCATGGATTTAATTTCAATGATTCCGGAACCTGATCTTGCTTCCTCTGCCTATTGCCTGGCAAATAGGGGGGAAGAGTATCTTGTGTATCTTCCGGAGAATCGGGAAGTTGTTATAGATCTCCAGGATGCAAGTGGTCTGTTTGAAGTGGAGTGGTTTAATCCGGATCAGGGAGAATTTATAGAATCTGAATCCATAAGCGGAGGAAGCAAATTGTCATTCACATCCCCGTTCGAAACTCCTGAAGTGCTATTATATCTTAAAGCAAAATAGAATACTTTCCTTATTCAAATTTTATAACATAAACTTGCCTGCTTTCTGTAAAGGTTGAATTAAACCCGAACATATCTCCATCGGGGCTCCATCTGGGATGCAAATCACATCTCCAGCCGCTTGTAAATTCTGGAGGTTCAACAAACCGGCCTAATGCCAATACTGCCTGGTTTTCCATATCCATTAGATATAGCTTTTGCTCATGTGAGATACGATCAGGATATGTATCGGTTATCATCCAGTTCCCATCAGGAGAGAACGTTCCATGCCCATCATAATCCAGTAGTCCTTTGCCCAGTCTTTCATAATTATCATTTCCCACGGTAAAAAGTATATGACCCATGGCATTCCCATCATATTTTGCTGTAATCATCAGGTTGTTTTCATCAAGCCAGTCAAAGTGTGAACCTCCCCATTCATCAGGAAAGCATCTAAGCAAATTTGTCCCATCACGATTTATTGTAAAAGCGGTAGTATTCCGATTTTTCTGGCCACGTGCAAGCCAGAATATTTTGCTTCCGTCCCTGCTAAAAAGTGTATGGTTAAAATACTCTATTAAATCACCTACAGTGGGTGGTACCTGATGCTTGATTTGTGCGATAGAAACAAGAAGTTTTGCATTCCCTGTTTCAAGATTTACAAGGAACAATCCATCATCTGCAGGAAAAGGAGTCTCTTTTTTCGAATCCTGTCCGTCGCCACCATAACCGTAGTCTGGTCGGGTTATCCGGAGTCTGGCAAAGTTGATACAAATGGCCTCTTTCCCATTTGGAGAAACAGCGCTTACCGGATATGGGATTATTCTTTCTGCTCTGGTAAATACATTCAGAATAACCGATACGAACTTCCCGTCAATGTAATCATTGTAAATAATCAAAGAATCAGGTGATGTGGCCAGCCAATGCGCCATACAGCCCTGTTGAAAGTTCCATGCCCTTGTTGTTGCTATTGGAATAAATTCATGGGTTTCCATATCCACAAGCCCCAATGTGGCAGTATCATTTTCAGTGGGTATTCTGAATTTTACATTCGTTTCCAGTACCGTTGCATATTTTTGATTTGCACTCCAGGAGTTTATGCCATAGTAACTCGCAAATAGATGCTCCTCAGGACCAGTAGTTATTGGAACAGGTTTGGAAATCTCGGGAAATCTAATACATATGCCACTCTCTTTACTATTTTGAGAATCATTTTGCAGTATCCATTCAATGGTTTTTTGTCTCCAGTCGGAGGGTGCTCCATGACCAAAAGTGTAAAAATTTTCAATTTTTTTGGGACCCTTAAGATTATTGTACGCAGAGTAAACGTTTGTAGGATAACAAGTTTTATCAATGAAGCCAACGCCGATCAGAGTAGGTACATGAATGAGTTCTGCCGCCAGAGCTGCATCGTAGTATGACAGGGTTCGGATGGCTTGGGGCAAATGACCATATTTCCCTGTTGCATTGTTGCAAAAACCAGGAACCGTGGCGACAACTGCATTGACACGTTTATCTATGGCACCCAGAAGCAGGCTAAGTCCTCCACCCTGGCTGCCACCGAAAACAATGATTTTACTGGTATCAACATCCGGTCTTTTATAGAGGTAATCAAGAGCCCTCATGGCCGATTGCAGCGACCTCCGGTGATAATATCTATAGGGGTCTTCTATGCCAATACTATGATAGTCAGCCAGCTCGCCTTCTTGTAGTTTTACGAAATTATTTATTTCATCATCTGCTGGCCTTATCCATTGTACTGCCCCAATGATTTCATGTTCTTGCGGTTCCAGGCCGTGCACTTCAATGGCGAGAACTGCAATTCCAGCTTCGGTGAATCCGGCAAAACGACCCGTTCGCCCAACTCCGGACCCGGGGATGGAAAGCACTGTTGGGAAAGGACCATCTCCCTCGGGTAAATGAAGCCAGCCATACACCCTGGATCCATTTATATTGGCCAATCCCACTTTGAAACGATGTGCATCACCTGGGTCAACGACGTCAACTTCCTCAATTTGCGGATCAATGGGGATTCTCTGCAGCTCTGCCCTGGCCTCACTCCAGAAGCGGTCGAAGTTTTCCGGCAGCTTGCCTTCAGGTTGAATCTCTTCCACATTAAAACCGCAGCCACATGCTGCGTGCAATGTATCATCACTTATCTTGACGGTTATATCACATCGTAAAAAACCAGGATGCTCCAATGTACCACTAATGCTGCCTTTTCCTTTATCGAGATGGAGCGTACCCTCTTCCAGGGTATGGCCCCCGTCCAGGCTCAGTCGATAGGTGACCACGGATAGATTTTTTAATTCTTCAGGAGTTACAACAGTAATATCCATGATTGCCGTTTCGCCTGTACGGAAGAGATAGTTGCCATTCTGTGGAACGATTTCGAGAGATGGACCTTTTGTGGTTTGAG
Organism: Bacteroidales bacterium; assembly: GCA_029938715.1. GTDB lineage: Bacteria > Bacteroidota > Bacteroidia > Bacteroidales. The sequence continues at coordinate 34,457 of JAOZUK010000010.1, forward strand.
CGGAGGTAACAATACAGCTGGTAATAGTTAGTATTGAAACTGTCAGGTAAAAAATTGATTTCTTCACAAGACTATTTTCTGCAGTCATTTGGTTTTCTTATTATTTTAGCTACTATTTACCTGTTGAAAGGTAGTGAAAGCAATTTAACCAATTAAAATGTTCTATCTTAGAATAGATTGAAAGAAATAGTATCTATTAGCTTTTTAATTATGATCATGAAAAATTATAAAAAAGTGTTCCGGGTTGTTTTTTTTACAATCATATGTTTGCTGCCGGTAAATCTCCTGAAAAGCCAGGTCATACCTGCGGATAATTTTTATCATATTCTGATCGATAGCAGCCACTCTAAATGGGGCGATTACGCTGAACCGGAATGGCTGAAGTATTTCGGTCTGGATATGGCAGATATCAATGGAGACGGTTTTGCTGAAATCATTGCCGGCAGGGAATTATATCTTAATCCCGGTAGCGACATGACAGGAGTCTGGGAAAAGATAACTCTTCCGCTGAATGCTGATGGTATTTTATTCCTGAATGTGGATAATGATGAATATGCAGATATCATAGCACAAGCCCTGCCTGAAATCTATTGGTTTGAGGCCGTGGACAAGGAAGGCAGAACGTGGAATGCGGTGAAAATTGGTGAAGTACCTGCTACTTCACATACCAACAGTCAGGGCTTTGAAAAAGCTCAAATTTTTCCCGGGGGAAGAGAAGAATTTGTAATAGCCGGAAATGGAAATATTTATCTTTTCGAACTACCGGAAAATCCGGAACATGGAGAGTGGAAAAACACCCTGGTTGCTGCTAATACTTCCGACGAGGGTATTGGACTTGCAGACATCAACGGGGATGGGAAGATAGATATTGTAGCAGGACGGAGGGCAAAGGGCGAAAATGAACCTACAATCATTGTGTGGTTCGAGAATCCTGGTGAAGCGAGCAATCATTGGAAAGACACTGAGATCGGTTTTAGCAACCATGCCATTGACAGGATTGAGATAGCCGATTTCAACGGTGACGGCAAGAGAGATATCATTATTTCCGAAGAAAGATGGCCCGGCAGGGAACCGGATGGCAATATGTTTTGGTATGAGCAATCCGCCGGTTCAGGGGATAAATGGCCCCGCCACAGGATTGTGACCCAGTATTCTATGAACAATCTCGACATTGCCGATCTGGACAGGGATGGCGATATGGACCTGGTAACAAGTGAACATAAGGGGCCTGAACTGGAATTACAGATCTGGGAAAATGATGGGAAGGGTACTTTTTCCAAATTTATGGTGGACCGCGGTCATGAATCCCACCTTGGAAGCCAACTATTTGATATGGATAGTGACGGCGACCTTGATATAGTTAGCATTGGCTGGGATCAATACGAGAACGTACACTTATGGAGAAATGACGCTATTAACAAATCCTATCTGTCCTGGAAAAGATACTCTACGGAAACCGGCGATCTGCCTGTTCCCAATGAAGGAGACCAGCAAACATCCTGCCTGGTAGCTGATCTGGATAAGGACGGTATAAATGACTTCGTGATCACTGAAAGAACTAAAGCTCCGGGTGTGGTCTGGTACAAGAAAACGGAGGAAGGATGGGATAGAAAAATCATTGATGAAAACAGGGTTAATATTGAAGCCGGTTATGCCATTCATGATATAGACGGGGATGGTGATATTGATATAGTGTTTGGAGGTGACTACCAGAGTAATGAATTATGGTGGTGGGAGAATCCCTTTCCAGATTATGAAAGACCATGGAAGCGGTTTTTGATAAAAGAATCGGGGGAGTACAAACATCACGATCAGATTTTTGGTGATTTTGACGGTGATGGAAAACAAGAACTCGTCTTTTGGAACCAGAATGCCCATACTCTTTTTCTCGCAGAAATACCTGAAGATCCGAAAAACAAAAAGCAATGGGATTACAGGGCTATTTATATTTATAACTCCATTAGTGAAATGTACCCCCGGGGTTATAAAGACTATCCCCGTTGGAGAGGGATAAACGAACATGAAGGATTGGCAAAAGCAGATATTGACGGCGATGGCGTGATGGATATTTTGGGTGGAGGAAGATGGTTCAAATATGACGGAGAAGGCGGATATACCGAAAATATCGTAGATGCCGGCTACACGTTTACCAGGCCTGCAGCGGGCGATTTCATCGAGGGTGGAAAACCGGAGATTCTGCTGGTGGCCGGCGATGGTATTGCACCCCTGTATATGTATGTCTGGGATAACGGTACCTGGATACCGCGTCAGATTACAGGCTTGATGGATAACGGACATACACTGGACGTACTGGATTTTAATAACGATGGTCACCTTGATATTTTTACTGCTGAAATGCGCTTTGGTGAAGGAAATCCCAAATCAAAGATCAGGATATTGCTGGGTGATGGAAAGGGTAACTTTACCAATTATTATGTGGCTACGGGATATGGAGTACATGAAGGAAGAATCGCAGACCTGGATGGTGATGGAGATTACGATATTCTCGCCAAACCTTATACCTGGAAAGCCCCGCGAATTGATATATGGATAAATGAAGGAAAATGATAAGGTAACTATAGATGAAAAAGTTTCTTTCAGGATTACTTTTATGTAATCTTATTATTTCAGGTTCTTATTGCCAGCTTTCAGGACCACAACCTGGCGATATCTACAAAGAATTTGCACTGAACCTGAAAAGCGGCAACAACTGGCGTGTGACAGATCCGGATGCTGGTGCATCAGGGGCTCTGGATTTTCTTCCTAACCCGGTTATGACAATGCAAATTGATGATCTGGAGGGAGCCATTCGTGCCGAAGCATTGATGGATATCTGGGGAGGTCATACCGGCACAACAGGGAAAAAATTCCGTTTCAACGGTAAGCCCTGGATCGATATTCCGGATCATCCGACTATTCCGGAAAATTCTGAGTGCTATAACTCGGAGTTCAACTATATTACTGAGCTACCCCTGAGTTATCTCCATACGGGAAACAATACATTTGAAGGTATTTCCGGGGGTCAGACCTGTTTTAATTTCGACTGGGGCCAGTGGGGATGGTATGTAATGCTTGTAAGAGTCTATTATGGTCCGGAAAAGCTGCATCCAACCGGGAGCATTACCTCCCACCCTTCGGGTTCGGATGTGATTGAACTGGATACGATAATGGTTGATGCCTACAGTTCCGTGGGAATAAAACAAGTTGATCTACTTGGAAAATACATGGGATACGATGAGAACGGTGACGGAGTATATATGGATTGGCACCGAAATTACCATACCCCTGTCCTGGAAGGTCATTTGGGATCCGTCAAAAATCCACCTTACAAATTTATATGGGAAAATCAATGGGTTCCTGACCAGGCATCGGAATCAGTTTCATTCCTGGCCCGCATTCAGGACAGCAGTAATGTATGGTGCGTAACAGAGATAGTTGACAATATTTCACTGGTGAGACCCGAAGGTGTTTCCGTAAAAATGTTTACTGCTGAGGAGGTTCCCCAAAAATTCTGGGTCCGGGCAGGAAAACAACAATACTGCTACATAAACATCGACGATTTATCGAATGCAACCAATGCCATGTTGATCCATAGAACATGGAATGGTCAGGATGGCGGTGCCGGAAGCGGAACAATAGAAAATCCACTCTCTGTAAACAACTGGCAGGGGAAAGTGGAGGGAGTAAACCATAATTATGCCCTTTCCAGAGTAAGAGTACCTGTTATATCCATACGAGAAGGGAGTAATCGTGTGGGATACTACTCTGATACAGATCATCATGGAATTGAAATCCTGTGGCCGGGACCTGCTATTCTGATCAGGTATAATATGTGGGAAACTTATATTGCTGATGAACAAACCGTAGAAGAACTACATGTATATCCTGTTCCGGCTTCTCATAGTATCTACATTGAACTACCTTCATTGCACGAGAAAGCTGATATTTTTTTTATTAATTCAGTGGGACAAAAAAGTCAAGCCATCTTATATGCTGATGCTTCCCGTATATCAACAGGTAATCTCGAAAGCGGAGCATATTTTTTAGTAATACAAACGGATAAACAAGTTTTATATACTAAGATCTTAGTGCTTAACTGAAGCTATATTGCAAATAAAATCTACTATGACTAAGCATAATTGTTTATTGAGTTTTATATTGATTTCAGGAGTAATCTTAAGTTCCTGTTCCTCTACCGATAGCAATCCCGAGTCTCTGGAAGAAAGTTTAATAAGTCCGGATGTGCCACGTATTGATTTTGTGGTTATGTCTGAAGCCCAGTCTCATCAGGCTGACCCAAATGTTATCTGGTATGATGACTTCAATAAGGGAGAAAAAGATTATATGGAATCAACAGGAGATATTGATCCTGATGAATCTTATGGTGGCTCGGGTGGTTCAATGAAGGTGGGATTTGAGCAAGGTGAGATAAATGGAGAAGGGAACCGGAAATTGGCATTTGGTGACTTTCCTGACCCGAATAGTAATGTGGCTCAGAGAGGGCAACAATTTGATGATATTTTCTGGCGAATTTACGTTAAGCACGAATATGGATGGCAGGGTGCACCAAAAAAAATGTCCAGAGCAACAAGCATCGTTTCCGGTAACTGGCAACAAGCAATGATTTTGCATGTCTGGAGTGGGAAAGAGAACAGCCTCACCCTGGATCCGGCCAGTGGAGTTGATGGTCAGAGCAGCACTGTGATAACCACAAAGTACAATGACTTTGATAACCTTAACTGGTTAGGAAATAATCCATCATCTGAGTTTCAGATTTCATCCACCGGGGAGTCAGGATATTGGGTCCTTGTGGAAGCTCGCGCGAAGTTGAACAGTCCGGGAAAAAGTGACGGTCTTGCCCGGTTATGGATTGATGGCCGTTTGGAAGCTGAACGCGAAAATCTGAATTTCAGGGGCAGCTATACGGATCATGGTATTAATGCCGTATTTCTGGAATCCTATTGGAACAGCGGCTCCATTAAGACGCAGGGTCGCTGGTATGATAATTTCATAGTCTCCACAAAACCCATTGGACCTGTGGTTTGTCCTTCAAATCCCACATTATTTAAAACCCCCTATCATGGGCCAGGGGATCTTGGAGCCTGGGAAGTGGAACTTGCTACTGATTATGAAGGTGACGATGTAGTTTATCAATCAAAGGAATTGGGAAACAAGGGAAGTGTAGTTGTTGACATGAATAATGGTAGTTTCTGCGGATCGCTGAAGGGAAGGTCCGATCTTTCTTCAGAAAACTATTTCTGCAAGGTTCGCCAGAAGAGCACCAACGGAGAATGGTCAGACTGGAGCCGGTGGCATCAGAATTTTAAGGTTGTCAATTATTAATTATGTCCGGGTTATGAAATCATTTACTTTCGCCTTTTTGTTACTCATATTGGTTAGTGGCGCAACCTTCGCTCAGGCAGATGAAGTTTCCATTATTGATTCGAGGCATTATAGCCATGTTTTTGGTGAGATTAGAGACTATCGGATTTTTTTACCTCCCGACTATTTTGACAATCCCCGGAAGAGATACCCGGTTATATATTATTTCCATGGATGGTCACAGCGCTATTTTGGAAGTACAAGTCACACCTCAAAAGGAATTGATAAAGGAGAGGACAACGACGGAGATAATATTGCAAATTATGTGGCCGGTCATAAGGTTATAGTAGTGAAGCCTGACGGTTATAACCGAAATCCGGAAGGTGAATATTATTTGCGCCCATACAATGTGAGTCCGGTTGAAACCAATCGCCAGTTCCCGATCTATTTCCCGGAACTTGTTGAATATATAGATGACAGTTACCATACAATAGCTGACAGGAATCACAGGGCTGTTTCAGGCCTCTCAATGGGTGGATTTATGACCTTCTGGATCGGGGGGAAATACCCGCATCTTGTTTCAGCAGCAGGAAATTTCTGTGGCTCCACTGAATTTTGGGTGGGCCCGAAAAATTCACCAGTTGAATATCGCCACCTTGATATGTACAATAATTACAATGGAATGAAGGTGCGGCTCAACTATGGTGATAAGGATTTTATACGCTGTTACCATCAGGATATGAATAAGGTATGGACCCAGGTAATGGATAATTATGAATACAAGATTTATAATGCAGCCCATTCCACATGCGGGCTCACTGAGATGTTTGACTTTCTATTGGAAACCTTTGAGAATCCACCAGCCAAACCTCAGAAATGGCATCATACTGACGTCTATCCCGAATTTTCTGTCTGGGGATACCACATTGCTTCTGACCGTGATCTACCCGGATTTACAATATTGGAAAATGTAAACAGAGATGGTTTCAAATGTTCTGTAAGGGAATTCCTGCCTGATGGTGAACTGATGCCATTTGTTCAACTATCAGTAACAACCGCTCCTCTATATGAAAAGGACCAGGAGTATATCATTCACGATATAGATCAAAATGGGGGGCGGGTTTCTAAGAAAATTATTGAGAGTGATCAATCAGGCAGGTTAAAGATTAGTTTTAATGGCTCTCAACACGAAATTGGAATCAATGCGGTGGAGGCTCCGCCTAATATTTGTATCGCCTCTTTCAATGTTGAGAATATGAGCTGGGCAACGCCAGGGAAAGAAGTGGCTATTTCAGTAAAATTACTGAACAAAGGTGGTACGATAGCAAAGGGTGTAAAAGCAAAATTATTAAAAACAAGAAACAGTGCAACTGTAGTTCATGATGAATCCGGATATGGAAGCATTGAGGTCAATAATACCAAAGACCCCAGCATTCCATTCACTATTATTGTACAAACGGATAGCATTGAAATGGAAAGATTTCAGCTGATAATAACGGATAAGAAAAGCAATGAGTGGAGTGAGTTTCTTGATGTGCCATTGAGGGTGGATCAACCTGAAATAGTCGAATTTGAAATAGCTGATGGTAAAATATTTGAAGTTGCAGAAGCAGGAGACGATACAGCAACAGTTTATCTGGGTATCGGAAATGGCGATGGCATACCAAATCCGGGAGAATCAATCGTCATTCTTATTAAGGACCAGAACAGATATTGGCGCACCTATTTACATACTTCAGATAAAAATGTAAATCCTTTGGGTATAAACATCAGAATATCAGATAACTGGGGAAGCTATGACCATGTAGGCGGTTCAGCAAAATATTCAGTTCCGGTTTTATCCTCAGATTGTCCCCAAAATCACGTGATAGATTTTTTTGCCGAATACTGGCTTCCCGATTATCCGAATCACATTATCAGAAGGGGTAAAGTAAGCATAAAAGTTATCGGGACTGACACCACTCCGCCACAATTACAATGGGTAAAGGTATCTGGTGATAACGTGATACAGGCAAAGATTTATGATGGTGGAAAGATCCAAACTGTGAAAGCGAAACTCATCTCAATTGAAGCCCCTGAGAAATTCTTTGAAGTTGAATTAACAGATGATGGCCATATATTCAGTAAAAAGATTCCGGACCAGAAATTCGGCTTATACAATGTGGAAATCGAAGCGTTAGATTTCTTTGGGAATAAAATGGTTGAAATGAAACCTGATGTAATTGTATTGTATTAAAAAATTGAAAATTTTAAACGGATGAAAACTGGTACAAACATGAACCGCCGCAGATTTATTAGAAATACTGCCATTGGAATAATGGGGCTTCCATTGCTTTCAAATTCCTACGGAAATATTGCACCTAGTGACAAAATAAGAGTAGCACATATAGGGTTGGGAAATATGGGGAGGAACCACTTAAATTGGTTTTCCGGTTTTTCTGATGTTGAAACCGTTGCTCTGTGCGATGTTGATAAAGTCAGATTAGGTGAGAAATACAAACTATTGCAAGAGATACATCCAAACGTGAGGGCTGACACTTATACTGATTTCAGGCATATACTTGACAGAAAGGACATTGATGTAATTACCTGTGCAACACCTGACCATTGGCATGCATTAATTGCTATGATGGCATTCCAGTCAGGCAAAGATGTTTACGGTGAAAAACCTTTGTCCTATTCTGTGGAAGAGGGGCAGGCTATGAAAAAAGCCCTGGAATATAATGATTCTGTGTTTCAATTAGGAACCCAGATACATGCAGGAGATAATTACCATCGTGTTGCTGAGATTATTCAATCCGGATTATTGGGCAAAATTCACACAGTGCGTTTATGGAAAACCGGAGGATCACCCGGACTGGGTTTTCCCCCAACAGAAATTCCTCCGGATACTCTCGATTGGGAGTTGTGGTTAGGCCCCGCTCCCTATGAGGAATATACGCCCGTACGTTGTCATGGCTCATTTCGATATTTTTTCGATTATTCGGGAGGTGTTTTCGGTGACTTTTGGTGTCATATTGCAGATATTGTTTACATGTCACTTCAACCACAAGGATTATATAGCATTGATACCCGTGGGAAAAGACCTGATGATGGAATTGCCGACACCCCCCGTTGGATTGAGGCAGATTTCAAATTTAAAGATTTAGATCTATACTGGACCACTACTCCGCCACCGGTTCCCGGAGCAGAAAAAATGCATATCGGAGCACATTTTGAAGGAACAGATGGCTCATTGACATGCGATTACAATACAAAAGTTATTCACATGGGAAATGAGATTTTAGATGACATTGCAGAGCTTCCAGAAACCCTTCCCCGGTCTCCCGGACATCAACGTAATTTCCTGGATGCGGTCAAGTCGCGGGTACAGCCTGAAAGCAATCTTGCATACGTCAGAGAAATGACTCTTCCCATGCATCTGGCACTGATATCATTCCGACTTAAACGAAAATTGCAATGGAACAGTCTTACAGAGCAGTTTGAAGGAGATAGTGCTGCAAATTATCTATTGTCAAGAGTTTACAGGAACCCATGGTCATTGCCTGAATAATTTAATTTTTGCTAAACTATACTGAAAATGAAAAACGTTGTTTTAGCCAGCTTCATAATAACGCTTCAATTATTGTCATGTTCTGCCCAAACAGATGGAGCTTTTACGCCTCTATTTAATGGCAAAAATCTAAGCAATTGGACGCTTGGTGAAGAGGGAGGCTTTGAAGTAATAAAAGGTGAACTTTTTACCAGTAGTTTTGGTAAGGGGGACGATTTATTTACAGAGAAATGGTATTGTAATTATGTGCTGCGTCTGGAATACATGCTATCGGATGTGGGTAACAGCGGAATTCTAATCCGCTGTGATCCTCAGTCTCCCTGGGAAACCGGTGTAGAAGTGCAATTGCTGGCTCCCTGGACCCCCTGGAGAGACGACCTTCATTGTACCGGTTCAATCTATGGACATGTAGCAGTGACAAAGCGACCGGATGAAACAACCGGAATCTGGCACAAAATGGAGATCAGATGTGACCGGAATACGATAAGGGTCTCTGTGGATGATATAGTTACAACACTGGCCAATATTGATACTGTTAAAACCATGGGTGACAAACTCCTGTGTGGTGCTATTGGTCTGCAGGTGAACCATGCTAATACCGAAGGGCAATATGCAAAGTTTCGTAATATTTACATTAGGGATCTCGATGGTGAGCCTGAATATGTCAGTGTGGGATTTTATGAAAAAGAGACCATGTTAAGAAGTCAGGCATATGATGCTGCTATTACTCTGGGGGCTAAAATGGTTGAGCCACTCACAATAATGATGTCCGGATATAGTCCTGTTGCAAAAACGGGTTCCAGGCAAGTCCTTTTTGATATAGTTGCCAGGGCAACAGCTCCACAGAGTGAAGAGACCTATAAAAATGATGTTGCCATTGCCCTTAAGAATAGCGCTAACAGTACTTCGTCCGAGATTACAAGAAATTATCTTAAATGGTTATCAGGGATGATCGATTATTCCCCATCAAATTAACTAACACTGGAAGGATTCTGAAGAAGCCATTATCAATCGTCATTCATTAGCATGGAATCCCGGTTGATTGTTTGCAACCTCAATAAATGTAAGGATATTTTCCAGGGAGGTGTCCCCTTCCACCGCGTGGGATGGAGAGAAGATATATCCTCCCTTCTTGCCTGACTCAAGCAATTCAAGAGATTCACGTCTTACTTCCTCAGGAGTACCGAAAGGAAGTGTCTGCTGAATGGAGAGTCCTCCGTGAAAGGCTAGTTTCCCACGGTATTGTTCCATCAGCGATTTCACATCCATGACCTCGGGCTGAAATGGATTGAAACAATCCAGCCCGATTTCCATAAGATCGTCAAACAATTCGTCCACATCCCCACAGGAATGGATCATGACATACTTACTTTCCTCTTTGACCGCCTTGTACATCCTTTTGAGCTGGGGAAATATAAACTCTTTCCAGATATCGTATCCCATGATCAGGCCCAACTGTTTTCCCCAGTCATCCCCGAAGACCACTGCGTCGATATCATATTCCATGGCTTTGCTGACCTGGGCAATGTTGTAATCAGCAATTGTACTGAAGAACTCATGTACAAAATCCGGATGGGCCAGGAAATCGATCAGCAGGTTCTCCATTCCCCTGAGGCTCCATGCACGCTCGTAAAGCGAGAACCCGATCTGGTAAACCCTGAACAGATCCGGTTTTCTTTCAATCTTGTCATGGATATCCTCGAAAAAACGGTCTTCATGGGGATCTGGGAAAGTGTAGCCGGATAAGGATGGTTCGCGAATAACCGGCTCCGTTGGATTTCCGATATCCTTATCAATGGAGCGATCCCACACCACCCCAAAAACGTCTTTGAAGCAGTCTCCCCCGAGATCCTCAAAAAAACCGATACCGTTTCCAAGGTTAAGAATATGGTTCTGCACCGCTTTATCCAGGTCCTCCACCCCGTAATACTCCTTTAACATCTCTTCCGGTTCTTTGGTAAATCCAAAAGACCAGGGTACATAAGGAGGTTTTCCTCCGTCCAGTACAATCTGAATGATTTCTCGTTTTGACATACTTAAAAATAAGTAAATACAAATGATTTGAAATTAAAATGGATAAATAATATCTTGTAAAGAAATTATATGAAAGATGAAAAAATTCCTAGATGAAATCTTAGAGCAGCCTGATGCGCTAAAGGAAACTTTAGAATTCTATGAAGGTGAAGTGGGGAAAAATCTATTACAAAAAGCCATAGGCCTGTATAAGGATCGGGAAATTACGGAGATTATCCTGACGGGGATGGGAAGTTCGTTTTTCAGTTCATATCTCGCTTCCTGTCTATTAAATGAATATGGAATTCGTGCGTATGCTATAAATGCCAGTGAATTACTGCATTATCATCGCTCTCTATTAAATAAGAATACCTTGCTGGTTTGTGTATCTCAATCGGGAGAGAGTTATGAGATTGTTAAAATAGTGCAAAATCTCCCGGAAGATGTAACCTGCCTTGCAATTACAAATGAACAGGCAAGTACTTTAGCCAGGGAAGGGTCTGAAGTTCTCTTATCAAAAGCAGGTCATGAAGAGATGACTTCAAGTAAGTCTTATGTATCTGTCACATTGGTGAAGCTAATATTCAGCTGGGCTCTGGCAGGTAGATGGAGCAGCAAGCAAGGCGCCAGTGTGAGGCAGTTGATCAACAGCATTGAAGAGCTTCTTAGCAGTTATAAAAACTGGATGCCTGAAATCAGCCGTTTTCTGGGGGATTATGATCACATTGAAATTATAGGGCGGGGACCTTCCTATGCTTCGGTTCTTCAGGGGGCTTTGATGTTTAGAGAAGCGGTGCGAAAACCGGCAGGGGGCAACCTGGGAGGCGAATTCAGACACGGTCCCATGGAAATGGTAAAAGAGGGTTTCAGGGCGGTTGTTTTTGCACCGGAAGGCCCTACGTTTGATCAAAGCATTAAGATGGCTCTGGATATTGCCAGATTTAAGGGGAAAGTGATAATTATAACCAATAGTGATCTACAATTCTCCAAACCCAATGTTCATGTTTTCCGGATACCAATAAAAGATGAATACTTGTTTGCCATCGGCAGCATTGTCCCTTTACAGTTCATGGTTAATTTTCGTGCCATTGATCTTGGGCTTAAACCAGGATTTTTTATCCGGGGTGCAAAAATCACAAAAGTTGAGTAAACAACATTTGGGAATGGTAGAAAAAGCAATGCTCGGTGTTGACATTGGCGGAACAAAAATTAGTTGCGGGATTATTTCGACCCAGGGTGAAATTCTTGAAAAACCATATACCATACCTACAGGTGGTAAGGATTCTGAGAAAGTCATTGTCAACCGGATTTTTAACGCTATTGATCAGGTATTGGTGTTAGCCGGGTTAAAAATTACAGACATTTCGGGGATAGGTATAGGAGCAACCGGACCTTTGGATATGAAAGCAGGCCTTATTCTGGAATGTCCCTTTCTCCCTACCCTGAACAATTTTCCACTGCGGGAGACAATTCATGATAAGTTTAAAATCCCTGTCTTTCTGGATAATGATGCCAATTGTTTTGCCCTGGGTGAATGTTTTTTCGGAGCGGGACGCGGACAAGAAATCATTCTGGGATATACGCTTGGTACCGGTCTGGGGTGTGCCACAGTGATTAATTCAACTATTTTTTCTGGTGCAACTCAGCATGCATGCGAGATCTGGCCTTCACCATACCGGGATAAGACCATTGAATATTTCGTATCGGGAAATGGCATCAGTCGGATGTATATAGAGTCCGGTGGCGCAAGAAAATCCGCCCTGGAAATTGCGCAACTTGCTTATCATGGGGATATACCTGCCCAACAAACATGGGAGCAGTTTGGGGAGCACCTGGCTTATGCTATTGCTTGGGGGATCAATACATTTGATCCGGATATCGTGATTCTTGGCGGCTCTATTTCTAATGCCATAGAGCTATTTTCACCTGCAATGGAGCGATTTCTACGTAAATATCTTTGCCCCCTTCCTGCGGAGAAAACAAAAGTGGTTAAGGCTCAATTGGGAGACCATGCCGGACTTATAGGAGCGGCATGTCTTGTTTTACAATCAAAAACCAAAAAGCAATGAAAAAACTATTATTCCTTACTGTTGCTCTTGTGGCATTCTGCACACATCTCACCCTTTCCGGACAGCACAACAAGGAAGGTAACAGTATAGCACCAAAAAAATATATTGCATTCTCGTCCGATACAGAGGCTTACTTCACCCCGAGAGATTTCGAAAATTTTCAGGGTGAATTTACCCCGCAAATAATAGAGGTGTGCCGCAAATTCAATATTCCATTTACCTGGCTCATTGTTGTGGATAAAGAGCATGTAGAAGTACGTACATTTGCCAAACAGGTCTTCCCTATACGCAAGGAAATCGATGAGTTCTCATTTCATGTCCACTTCAAGTGGTTTATTATGGATTCTCCTGATGATTTCGAGTCGTTCAAGATTGTTGATAGGCGGATGAAGTGGTTTAAAGATGCAAAGGCTGAAATTGAAAAAGCCGGACTACCAATGCCTCTGAGTTTCCGCTACGGTGGCGGCGACTCAAATGACAGGTACTACTGTATTGAGGACCTCATCTTCCTGAACGATGAATTTGGAGTCAGAAATTATCTTTTCAGCCCCGACCGCCTGCCGGGGGTAATTGGTATCACCCGGCATGAACATCAGGGCAATAATGTCTGGCTCATTGACGGCGGGCGTGAAATCACGCTACTCTCAACCTGCGTTTTGCTCGATGAAGATAAAAAGAGTATTATCACAGCTATTGATCAGAGGCTAACATCTGCCGATTATGCAATCATTAGCAGCCATGACTACCGGGAGGTTGTCCCTGAGCACATGAATATGACCATCGAATACCTCAATGCCAATTACAACATCGAATACGTAACCATTAGCCGTATCGGTGAAATGGTCCGTAACGGAGAGATCCGGAATAATTGGTAACCGTACACAGACTCAAAACTTCTGACTTAGTATTCTGCTTTTGTTATTTTTATATCTCCTATAGTATACCATCCATCCTGATCCATTCCTTCAATGGCCAGTTTTACTTTAGGTTCATGTGATTGAGGGTCCACTATTCCGATTTGTAAATTGTATTCACCGGAAGGCATATCCAGTGGAACAAATACCGCATTATCATAAACGTTGTCCCCGGGTAGCCAGGCATTTATATCAGCATCGGTGATCATCACCTCTGATCTTGTTTCATTTGTCAGCCTGATTGCCAGAAGGAAATTTTTGTAACATGGTGCAACACCTTTGTTATCCCACCAGGATTTGAAGTGAAGTTTCTCGTTGGTTGCAATGAATTCAGGATAAGCAAAACTACGCAGGACAAAACGGTAGCCCATCTTCTTAAGCCACCGGTTGATCTGGGGCCACCACTCTTCAGGGACTCCTGAGGATTTTGCATTGAATGAAGATATGTGCCATTTTAATGTTTCATCAATGATATAATCCACATCATCAGCATCGTAGCCTTGTTTTTCTTTCCAGCTTTTAAGTGTGCCGCAAATCTCAAGAGAGACCGGGGCTTTTTTCCAGGCATCCTTCATGCCAAAATTGATGATGCCCTGAGGATAATAACGGAACATATGTGTCCATCCATCCTGTTCTTCAGCCCAGAATCCAAGATCCCCAATGCAATCCACTCTCCAGCCCACGTTTGCCTGTGAAAGGCCGTATTTGTTTGTTTTCTCATCTGTCAGAAGCATTATCAGAGGTGTTATTTTGAAATTATCAGTATATGCGTTTACCAGAGCTGCCCTTGTTTCCTGAGTAACTATAGCAGAGCCTCTGCCTTCTCCCCAGAATCCGAGTATGGAGAGATCAACGGCTTCTAGGTCTGGGTGTCCGTCATAGCGCTGACCAAGTGCGGTGATAAATTTCCCGAAGTATTGAGCGTATTTGGGATCTTCCGCATCTACCCGCCAGCCCTTTTTCCCTCCTGGCAACCATTCATCCCCTTCACCTACCATGGCACGATACCACACTGGCACGTCCCTTTCAGGGCCTGTCCCATAAGGTGCAATGCGAAGTAAAAGAGTTTGCTGTCGCTCATGAGCTGTTTTCAGGGCTTTATCCATCATCGCCCAGTTATACTTGTCCATTTCCGGTTCCATGAATTTCCAGTATACCCTGAAGTAAGCTATTGAAGTTGCCGGATGATCTTTGTTTTCCAGGTTTCCGTCAAACTTCTGGTACTCTATAGGGAAGCCTTCGGTCCAGCCACTGCCTTCATTTAATTCATCACCGTTAAACCGTTGAAAGGTCATAAAACCTATTCCCGGATTGGTCAGAACTTCATCAGTTTCAATGGGCCTGACATAGATTGTTTTCTGAGCTGATGCTTCAATTGCCAATCCCGAAATCACAATCAGGATGACTACGTAGCTTCTTAATTTTTTCATTTTCATTTTGCTTTGTAGTTCGTGATTATTTATTGATGACAGGCAGAATTATACAGGAAGGATATTCAGGACTATGGTAAATAGCCTGTTCTGCATTAACCATTGTCGTATCCGTTGCAAAATATTTGCCTGTGTTTAGATTTCTGTCAAATCTTGGAAAATTACTGCTCGAAATCTCAACACGTATCTGATGCCCTTCCATAAATACATTGGAGGTTGCCCAGAGGTCGATATTGTATTCATAGATCTTTCCGGGAACGATATTGGAAGGAGGAACATCGGGATCACGGTGATCCGCACGTATGATTCCCTCACAGATCCTGATCGCCCTTCCATCAGGATAAACATCCACCAGCTTTGCTGTAAAATCAGTATTTACAGCAGAACTGGAAGCATAAACAACAGCTCTCACCGGACCAGTTACCTCCAGGTCATTTTTTAAAGGCCGAGTAGTATAAACCAACACATCCTCGCGCTGTTCAACCTGTCTCTGGTCATAGGGTCCCATGGTTCCGATTGTGGGAACCGGATCTTCCGGACCATATACATATTGATCGGATGATCTCTTTTTGGAACGCCTGGAGTCCAACCTGCCGTCGCCGTTGAGTGTGTTTGCATCTCCCTGGCTATGGAAATAGTATTTTTGATAATCTGTTCTTGAAAGGGGCCACTCATTTTCATACCGCCACCTGTTTTCACCCATCACAAATATCTTGACAGAAGGTTCCTCCACGACACCATTCTCCATTCCTTTCAGCTGGCTGTCAAACCATCGAAGTCTGAACGGTGTACTGTTAAATAGCGCCTCCTCTCCGAAATCCAACTCCCCGACTTTGCGTTTGCCCATGCTATGTACCCAGGGTCCGATCAGAAGTTTCTGCTTTTTTCTTATTTCAGGCTCTATTCCCGGGGCTGTCATTTTCAGATAATTATTAATGGTGCCCTCAAGAAGGATATCATACCAGCCACCAATATTATATACTGATGCATTGATCTTTGAATAATTGTCTCCCACACTTGTCTGGTCCCAGTAACAGTCATTTTCCGGGTGGGATAACCAGTCCCTCAGAAATGAAATTCTCCATCCCATTGCCCTGTCCTGTTCAATCAGTGGCAGGGTCATTAATATACTATCTCTTTTATCTGTAATGAATGATCTGCTTACACTATAGGGCTTTGTCATTTCAAAGCTCCAGGGCGTAAACAGATCAAGCCTGAATGCACCATTTTGATATACCACATCATGGAGGTCTGAGAAAGTAACTGCTGGTATCATAGTTACCAGATATGGACTTTGAAGGGGAGCTGGCATCCATTGTGTAAATCCCACATATGAACCACCATATGTGCCGATTTTTCCGTTGCACCATGGTTGCTTACCGATCCACTGCTGGGTATCATATCCATCAAACGCTTCGGATTGATTGGCATTAAAAATACCCTCAGAATCACCTATTCCACGTGTATCCTGTATCACAACTGCATACCCCCGTTTTGCAAAAAAATGAGCATCACGGTTGCCTGTTCCACCATTTCCATATGGAGTCCTCATGAGCAAGGCAGGAAATTCACCAGTTGTGTCAGGACGATATATATTGGAAGAGAGCCGGACACCATCACGCATGGACACTTTTACATCCAATTCCTCTTTGACTGTATAAGAAGCTTGAGATGCTTCCTGTGCCAGACCGGAACCAGGAACAATAAATAGTGCAGCCCATAACAGAATAAGCAGAATCGGGTTAAAACTTCCTTTCATGGTGTTGATCTTATATGATTGCTGTTCTCATTTTGTCCAGGAATGCCGGGTCAAAATCTCCTCCAATTCCGGGTACCTCAGGTAGCTCCCATTTGCCCTTCCCCATATACTGGATCCCTCCGGTTACCGGATCTTCAGCATGTGACAGGGAGGAGTCAATATCAAAATAGACCACATTATTTTTAGCGGCAACAAAATGACAGAGTGCTGTTAAAGCATACCTGCTTTCTGACATGCAGCCAACCTGGGTTTTTATGCCTGCTGCTTCGGCAACGGCATTTATCTTGATGGCATTGTGAATTCCCCCTGACTTGGAAAATTTTATATTGAAATAGTCAGTGGCCCCCATACTGGCCAGTCGAAATGCATCCTGGTGGTCAAACACAGACTCATCTGCCATAATCGGGATCGGACTGTGATCTCTGACTCTTCGAAGATCCGTGTTATTCCAGTGGGGAATTGGTTCTTCACAATGATCAATGTTAAATGGCTCAAGGGCCTTCAGGATTTTAATGGCTGTGACCGTATTCCAACCCTGATTGGCATCTATGCGTATGGGAATCTCAAACCCGATGGCCTCCCGGATGGCACGAATCCGCTCAATATCCTCTTCCGAAGTAGTACCCAATTTTACCTTTATGGTGGGGAATCCTTCATTTTTATAGTCAAGGGCCTGCCTGGCCATCTTCTCCGGAGATCCCAGGTAAACGGTCATATCCGTATAGATTTCTCTGGTATTTCCTCCTCCAAGTATTTGGTAGAGTGGAAGCTCTGCTTTTTTGGCCAGCAGGTCATAGAGGGCCATATCGAAAGCACTCTTTATGGTAGGGTTTCCCTGAATGGTGCGGTCCATATCCTGAATTCTATCTTCAATGGCCAGGGGATCTTTCCCTTTTAAGCCGGCAGCCAGGAATGTGGCTATTTCAAACCCGGCGGGTTGTGTCTCGCCTACAATATTCCTTTCAGGACTGGCCTCCCCGATGCCAACCATTCCATTACTGGCAAAAATCTTAATGACGATATTTTCTGCTGAATTAAATGTTCCCAGAGAAATGGTAATGGGTTCCTTCAGGGCGATATTTAGCTCAATGACCTCTATTTTATCAATTGTTAAATTTTTCATTTACCATCAAATTGATTGTAATAATAATCCAACCAGGTATCCAATATAATTTCCAATCACATATCCCCAGATACCCAGCATTAATGAGGGAAAGATAAGATTCTGCCATTTCATGGAGATGGCAGCTGCAACCCCGTTCATGGGGCCTCCTGAAGTTACAATTGCAGCCATGACAAGCTCTTCCAGTTCGAACTTGAAAAGTTTACCTAAACCAAAGGTAACCAGGAAATTAACCGAAAGAATAATGGCGCAAAAAAGAATCATAACGGGCGCCTCCCGGATGACCTGGGTAAAGCTTGCAGGAAGTCCGATCATCACAAAAAAGATGAAAATGAAGAAAGTACCAAGCTCCTCATTGCCCACAATTTTCCTTGCAACTTTTGGGAAAATAATCGGGAAAAGAACAGAGATTGTTGTGAGAACAAGGTATTGTTGTCCCAGAAACATTTTAACTACCACCGGCATGCCGGGAGCATTAAAAAAACTGCTTGTTTTGACGGAGATCGTTGCAATGGCAAAGGCAATGGCCAATGATTTTCCAATATCCAGCAATCCTATGGGTTTCGGCCTCCAGTACTCTCCATTATTACTGGAATTATTTGTGCCCGCTGTTTCAATCGATTTTTCAGTAATAGGGAAGAACCGTCTTGCCAGATATAAACCGGGCAACGTGATTAAAAACAGAAAATAGATAATCATGACTCCAGAGTCAGCCACCAGAGTAGCATTGATAAGATCTTTAGGCGGATTAAACATGGATACAACGGATACAAAGTTCACAGACCCTCCAATATAACTTGCGGTCATGGCCGGACCGATTAATTCGAGATCATCAATTAGCGAGAAGAGCAATGCCACCGCAACAAAACTCCCTATGACGGTCCCTAAAGCGCTTATGTGAAAAGCTCCTGCAAATCGTCCTGTTTCCTTAAAAATTGCCCGGATATCCGTTTTAATTAATAGCAGGGGAATCACCAGGGGGACGATATACTTCCAAACAATGTCGTAGGAGGCGGATTCATGGGGTAATAATCCAACATTGGAAACAAGCATACCAGCACAGATAGCGGTTGCAGCTCCCGTTATTTTTCTGAAAAATTTGTATTTCTGTTCAAGAAACAGGCTCAGGAAAGCCATTCCAACCAGGAAAGTCCAGATGACCCAGTGATCGTCCGGTGAGATTAAGCTATTCATCGATAATTATATATCCTTGTGGAAACTCCCCGAAGAGCTCATTGTCAAACTCAATATCTGCGGTAAGAATATGTGTGCCGGGTTGACTTCTGTCTTTTGCTTTTATAATGATGGGGATAGCTCCGTTTTCTCCAGGCTCTATCACATAATCCACCATTTTTTTATTGAACTCAATGTCATCAGAGGTTTTTAGCCAGATCCTGCCTGAGACAGGATGGTTGGCTCTGTTAATAATGTTGAGGACTACCTGTTTTTCCTGGCCGGGGCTCATGGTAATTTTTGCCGGGTAAAAGGATGCCCAATAGGGATTAAATCCAGTTTCGGATTGTCCTGGAGGCAGTAGGTTGGTAATGGCATCGGTGGTTTTCAGGGTCCATTCTCTGAATTCCTGCCGGGTATCATTATGGGTGGCAAAACCATTGCTATGGGCCGGCAAACAGATATAGGGATCGGCCTCATAAAAGGACTGAGCTGTTTTAATCAGGCCAGTATGGGTAGATATTCCGTTATAGCAATGGATGCTCGAACGCATGAAACCTTCTCTGTTGATTGAACTCCCATCGGCTATTAAATAGAACTTGATGCCATCGACCAGTGCCGACAATCCCATTTGTTCCTCCATATGAACAGGATTGTGATAGACCCGGAAAGAGTAGCCTCCCCATTCAAATATTTCTCCTTCAGACAAAATGCGATCTGCCTTAAATTTGATTTTAGACCAGCAGGTTGTCAGATAATTTTCAGGATGTTCCACATGTTCTCTTAATTTTTCCCACACCCATATTTCTGCTCCTTCAGATTCTGCCAGGGCAGGAATGCCATCAATGTGATCATAATGCCAGTGACTTGGTATAATTACCGAGATACGCTTAATGCCAAACATTCGTTTGGCTTCTGAAAGCCGCTCCGGAGTAAAATCAGCTCCACAGTCAAACAGAAGCGCGTCTCCCGTCTCAGATATTATTATCTGGGAGGTGGTACCACAGTCCTGAATTACATGGGCTGAGACCTGCACAAAATTTGCCCAGTTCCACCTGGCTGCTCTGTTGGGGGCGAGTTGTTTTTGAACTTCCAGAAGTCGTGATTTCAGCTTAAGTAGATCCGCCAGTGGTTCTGTTATCTCATAACCATGTGAAGGCAGCATAAGCTCCGGATTCAACTGCCCGATTTTATCAATGGAAATAATGGAGGAATCAATGCCAGGATTCTGAAGATAGATCCATTGCATGCTGTAAAGGTTATGTATATATCCTCCCCGGATGATCATATCACCACTAAAACAGATGAGTTTGCCATCCACTTCAACCAGGTATGAAACACTCCCTTTTGTATGTCCGGGTGTATCAATGACCCGGATGCTATATTGATTCCACTCAATGACCTCCCCTTCAGACAGTGAACGATCCACTCCCGGTTTTTGAAAAGGTTCCATGCGTCTGCCATAATCTGATAACTCATTACTTAGCAGATACCTGTCGGACAGATTTATGGGGAGCTGACTAACCGTGGGTTGTAGGTACTCTTCCTCCGATTTGCCGATGGCTATATTGGCACCGCTATTTTTTAGGGCAGCACTACCCAGACACTGGTCCCTGTGATAATGCGTATGCAATATCCAGTCAATTTGTTTTACACCCACTCCTTTGAGAGCTTCTGTTAATTTTTCAGAACCTGCATCAATGAGTATCCCGGAAGTGCCGGATTTCAATAAATAGACATTGGTGGCATCCTTTAACCGGTAGATATTTGGTTGTATTAATTCAAAACCAATGTTGTCTTCATCTGCGAATGATACCGGGGAGGCCTCAATTCCAATAGCAGCGAGAAAAAGCAGGATGAGAGGAAAACATCGGGTTTTCATAATTGAATATTTAAAGGACAGAATTACTTACTATCAATTACGACCTTATGCTCAGGTCCTGTGACCGAAGCAAGGTTGACTGTACGGA
>JAOZUK010000010.1:55882-66705 GCA_029938715.1 Bacteroidales bacterium
TCAATTACGACCTTATGCTCAGGTCCTGTGACCGAAGCAAGGTTGACTGTACGGAAGGTCAGCTCATATTTTTTCTCCTGCAGATCCAGGTTAAAGATTTCATCAACTGTTTCCCACTCACCCGGGGGAGATCTCTTTATCTGGTATTCTTTCAGATTGGGGGTATCAGAAGCCAGCTTAATACTGGCGGTGGTCCCATCAATAGTTACCTCTGTTGCAATCGTATTGGGTGTCCACTCAATAAGGTCCCGGTCTTTAATGAGTTGAATAACTTCCATATGATCATATATCCAACATGGCTCTCCCTCTCTGATCCATATATTTTCTGAATAGAAATCATCTTCAACCATAACTACCATTCCTGTATGTTCAGGCCAGGCACTGAAATAATCCCCGTTGCCCTGCCAGGTGATCCAGGTATAGGTTTGAGCAAACTGCTCTTTTGATCTGTTCACCTCATTATTAAAATCAATGATCTTGCGGTCCGGACCCTGAGCCAACTCTATATCCGCTGCTCTGTTATTCAGAAATTCGTCCCTCACTTCCAGCGCAGAGAGTGGAATCCCGTTCTTTTCAAAATGATGATTGTATTTGGCATCAGATAAAACCCATTTGTTAAATTGATTCACCCAGATCTCATTAATGCCATGGTGTCCGTCAGGACCTTCCGTACCCTGTACTCCTGGACCGGCACCCAGACATCTTGTTACATAGCCATAGGCATTCATAATGGCGTTCTGGACAGTCATAAAATGACCACAGTGGTATCCTTGCCCTTCAAGTGCTGCATCCAGAATTCCTTCTGCATACCCGCCTCCGGGATAGGGATCTCCATGGTCGTTAATCGCTATAACTGATTTAATCCAATTCCTTAACAGCAATATCCTGTTGAATTCATCCTTCTCTCCATGAAAAATGGTATCAAGCTGGTATTTTTCAATTAGATGACTGAATCCCTGATTTGACAGATCTTCCATGGATTGGAAGACGGTGTTGGATATAGTTACCGGATTCTCAACTACCGTAACAAAATACTCTCTTCTTTCGCAAGAAAGTGTTATGATAATAAGGGTGATTAGGATAATTTTAGCTTTCATAACATTATTTTCTATTGTTATTCAAGACAAATATATACATTTATCCTTTAAACTTTATCCGGCTCCTACACCATTAAAAATATTTAATCATGGACACAATGCATAAGGATCAAAAACCAACATTAACTAAATACCATACAACACTCTTTACCGTCCTCTGGCTGGTTGTATCTGCTTTTATATCAATTCAATCCTTCGCGCAAATACCTGAGGGCATTCTTACTGTGAGACCGGTTGAGATTGATGATGTTCTTATTAATCCGGGGATAGGATTCAGTACATTCCAGATGTTCAACGGCGACAATCACCAGGCCAATCAGGATGTACTGCGGGCTGCTGACCTGGACCGGTATGAGAATGATCGTAATGATCAGGAGAATCTCCACCATCCGGCTACTTCATTAGCCTATTTCAGGATTCTGTGGAGTGTAATCGAACCCCGGCAAGAAGAGTATCAGTGGGACTATATAGATGGACTATTACAGCTGGCGCGGTTGCACGGACAAACCCTGATGCTGCGTATTTCACCTTATAAAGGGAAACCCATTGATGATGTGCCTTCCTGGTACCGTCAAATGGTGGGAGATGAAAGGAGTTTTCAGCATGTAAAATGGCCCGTTGATCCTGAAAATCCACTTTATGCAGAGTGTTTTGGCAACATGATCCGGGAGCTGGGGAGACGTTATGACGGACATCCTGATCTCGAAGCTGTTGATGTATCCATTGTTGGCTGGGCCGGGGAAGGTGGCGGGACCAGGTTATTGAGTGCCGAGACGATGCAAAACCTGATTGATCCCTATATTGAATCTTTCAAAAGAACACCTCTTATCGTTTTGTTAAGTGGTGAGAAAGCCAATCAATACATTACCTCAAAAGCAATTGTTGGCTGGCGACAGGATTGTCTGGGTGATCTCGGATTCTGGGCCGATGAACAAAACGGTTGGACACATATGTATGATTATTATCCTCAAACCATTGTAAATTATAATATGCAGGATGCATGGAAGAAAGGCCATGTAAGCTTCGAAATTTGCGGGACTTTTCAGAACTGGAAGAATTCTCAGGGATATGGAGCAGATGAGGTTAAATATATCATCGATCAGAGCCTGAAGTGGCATATTTCATCTTTTAACGCCAAGTCTTCACAGGTCCCGGAGGAGTGGGAGTCACTGATTAATGATTGGTTGAAAAAAATGGGATACAGGTTTGTGCTAAGGAAATTCAGCTATCCCGCTAAAGTACGGCAAAATGGAAAATTATCTTTTCAATCGTGGTGGGAGAATAAAGGAGTTGCCCCCTGCTATGGGAATTATGTAGTTGCTCTCAGGCTCATCAATAAGGATCATGTAATTATTCTGCCCACCGATGCAGATATTAAACAATGGCTTCCAGGTGATATTGTTTATGAAGATGCCGTATTTATTCCTCCTGATATCGGGCCCGGAATCTTCGATCTGCAGATCGGAATCCTTGATCCGATGCTGGAAGGACCTCGTATTAATTTAGCAATGGAGGGCAGGAATGCAGAGGGATGGTACTCTTTGGGGAAAGTAGAAGTTCAATGACTTATTTTTCGTTTATAACAATTTGGTGTTCTGGTCCGGATACACCGGCCAGGTTCATGGTGCGAAAAATAAACTCATGTCTCTTTCGTTTCAAATCCATGCTCAATAATTCCTCCACCTGATGCCAATCCCCGTCAGGCATCTCCTTCATCTGATATGCTTCAAGGTTAGGTGTCTCTGAGATTAGCTTTATGTTTGCAACATTACCCTCAATCCGGATCTCTGAAGCAATTGTATTGGGTGTCCATTCAATGGCATCGCGGTTCTGCACCAATCGCATGAACTCAGGTTTATCGTAGGCCCAGTGCGGATTGTCGCCCCATATCCAGGTATTATTCATAAAAAATTCATCCTCATACATGGTTAACAGAGTTTCATGGTCAGGCCATGCGGTAAACATGTCATTATGGGTATGAAACTCAATCCAGGTATAGGTTTGGGCACTCCGTTCCTTGCTTGTCCCTGTTTCAGGATCCTCGTCAGTGACTGTACGTCCCGGCCCCTTTACTTTAACAATATCCGCCGCTCTGTTTTTCAAGTACTCATCCCGTATTTCAAGGGCAGATAAAGGAATTCCACTTTTTTCAAAATGGTGGTCGTATTTTGCATCGGATAAAAACCATTTATTATAATCGTTTAACCATATTTCGTTTATTCCATGATGACCGCTGGGACCTCCTTTGACACCGGGACCTGCACCCAGGGTCCTGGTAACATATCCATAAGCATTCATGATGCCATTCTGAACCACCATAAAATGGCCACAATGGTATCCCTGCCCCTGAAGGGCCTCATCTAAAATTCCTTCTGCACTCCCGCCTCCAGGATAAGGATCTCCGAAGTCGTCGATCTTGATAACTGACTTAATCCAGTGCCTAAGCAATAGAATTCTTTGGAACTCATCTGTTTCTCCATGAAAAATGGTATCCAGCTGATACTTCTTAATGATGTGTTGAAATCCAGGATTGCTTAAATCTTCGGAACCTATAAAAGCAGTATTCGGTTTGTAAATTGGGTTGTCAACATCGACAACATCGTATTGTCTGCTTCCGCAGCCCATTATTAAGACCGTAAACAGTATTGCAGCGAATGGTGTTGTTTTCATAATATTTTTTTGAAGACTAATTCAAAGTGTAAAAGATTTACTCAGAATACGAAATTGTTTAAATTTTTTCAATCACAACCTTATGCTCCGGTCCATGTACATCAGCAAGGTTAACTACCCTAAAAACATATTCATGCCTCTTGTTTTTCAATTCTAGTGTCATTTCTTCGTTTACTTTATACCATACATCCGAGGGAATCTCTTTCATCTGGTACTCTTTAATGTTGGGAGTGTGTGAAGTTAATCTCACTTCGGCTTTATTTCCATTGATTCTTACCTCGGATCCAATGGTATTGGGTGTCCACTCAATAGCATCACGGTCCTCTGTCATAATTACCATCTCCGGATGGCTGTATGCCCAATGGGGCTTGCCATTCCTGATCCATGTGTTGTTTTTGAAGAAATCATCCTGATACCAAAGAACTATTTCCTTGTGATCGGGCCAGGCTGAGCAAAGATTACCGTTTCCCTGATATGTGATCCATGTAAAAGTCTGGCAAAAAGCCTCTTTGCTTTCACCAATTTCTTTATCAAATTCATTTGGAATTAGTTCAGGTCCTTTAAGCATTATTACATCAGCAGCCTTATTTTTCAGATATTCGTCGCGAATCTCCAACGCAGATAAGGGCACACCATCTTTTTCAAAATGGTGTTCATACTTGGCATCAATGACCATCCATTTATGGTACTTATTAAGCCATACCTCGTTTGTTCCATGGTGTCCATCAAATTCACGTGCTACACCCGGACCAGCACCTAAAAAACGCGTGACATACCCATAGGCATTTAAAATGCCATTTTGTACCCTGGCAAAATGCCCACAATGGAATCCTTCTCCCTGCAATGCGGCATCCAAAATACCTTCAACATATCCATCGCCACTGTAATGAGGATTGTTCAAGTCTATTTTAATATGTTTTTTGATCCAGTGCCTTAACAATATAATCCTTTTGAATTCATCTGTTTCTCCATGAAAGATGGTATCCAGCTGATACTTCTCTATGATGTGTTGAAAAGCGGGATTACTTAAATCTTCGAAACTCTGAAACTCAACATTTGGTTTGAATGGAGGATTGTCAACCTTTACAGTGGCATATTCCGCGTTATTACATCCGGAGAGCAGCAAACATGCCACAATAAATAGGATTATAACTTTCATTACGTTATTATTATTTTGGAAAGGTGGAGCAATAATACAAATATACGTTATCAAAACCTTATGAAACAGGATTTTTTTCTATTTTTAAGGCTAAATGAAATAAAAATTATCGAGTAAAATGAAGAAAGAATTTGACGTCATAGTAGTTGGAGAGTTAAATGTTGATCTTATTCTGGATGAGATTGAGAGCTTTCCGGAGATAGGAAAAGAAGTGCTGGCTAACCGGATGACATTAACACTGGGTAGCTCTTCAGCCATCTTTGCCAGTAATATTTCAAGTTTGGGAGCGCAGGTGGCCTTTATAGGGAAAATCGGAAAAGATAAATTCGGTGAGGTAGTTCTCGAAAGCCTTCAAAGAAGTCAGGTTGATGTTTCTATGATAAAGGAGGATGCTGAGGCAGGTACAGGAGCTACTGTAGTCTTAAATGTACTGGAAGACAGGGCCAATACTACCTACCCGGGGGCTATGGATCTTTTAACGATGAATGATATATCAGAAGATGACCTGAGCAGGGCAAAGCATCTGCACTTCTCCTCCTATTTTCTGCAACCAGGGTTGAGGAAAGATGTTGGAAGACTTTTCAAAACTGCACAGAACTTAGGTTTAACTACCTCCTTTGATATGCAATGGGATCCAAGGGAAGAGTGGGACCTGGAGTTTGAAGAGATACTTCCATATGTAAATATATTTCTGCCCAATGAAAAGGAACTTATGTTCTTAAGCGGGAAAAATAACTTGAAAGAGGCTATACATTCCGTGAAAAAGTATACTGATATTCTGGTAATTAAAAGAGGGAGCCAGGGTTCAATGGTTTGTTACCGGGATGATATATTGGATCGGCCTGCTTTTATCAATAAAAGTGTTGTGGATGCCATTGGTGCGGGAGATAGTTTTAATGCCGGCTTTATTTATAAGTTTATCAAGGGGAATCCGATTCCTGAATGCCAGGAATTTGGCAATCTTACGGGAGCAGTTTCCACCCTTTCCTCGGGAGGAACTGCTGCTTTCAGGGATTATGAAGCTTTTAGAGAAAAGGCCCGGAATATTTTTGGATTTACCATTTAGCCTGATTCCCGGTCCAAATAAGCTTTTAAAGAGCTGTAAACATCAATTACAAGGTTTCAATTATTAAGTATTAACTTTTAAATAGGTGCTATTAGAGTAATAGTAGCAAATATAATCTCAAAAAGTTAGTAAAAAGTTTTGAGATATAATATATATGCCATACATTTGTGTAAAATAATGAATAAAAAGATATAAAAGCATATAAAATAACGATACGAAATATTATATCAAGAGAAAAGTAGTTAGGTAAAAATTCATAGTTTAGGTTGGTTTTAGGTTAGATGAGTACAATAGCTCATAAAGTTGTGTCGGCTTTATGAGCTATTTATTTTGCAGCTTTTTTTTATCTTTATCTATGTTCATAAATCATGTAGTGATGAGATACTGTAAATGTATGGTGATTGGAATTTTTTCCTTTATGCTTCTGCTTACATCCTGTAAGGGGATTCAATCTGATTTGTATGAGGAGATGACTAAAATAGATGCACATGTGCATATCAGGACAGAAAAGCCTGATATCATGGAATTCGCGGCAGCAGAAGGTTTTAAATTTCTTACAATTAATACCAGGGCAAACAGCCAGGCGTATATCGACGAGCAGATGCATTTTGCGAGAGCAATTAAGGAACAGTATCCGGATAGGATTTCATACATCACAACTTTTTCAATGGAGAACTTCGAGGACTCATCCTGGGCCACGGAGGTAATCAGAGTATTGCAAAAAGATTTCGAAGAGGGCGCCATTGGTGTAAAGGTTTGGAAAGATATTGGAATGACATTCCGTGATAGCCTTAATAATTTTATTTTGATCGACGATCCCCGGTTTGATCCGATCTTTGATTTTATTGCAAACAATAAGAAAACCGTTATAGCTCATATTGGTGAACCGAAAAACTGTTGGCTTCCACTGGATTCAATGACCGTGAATAATGATAAATTGTATTTTAGTGAACATCCTCAGTACCACATGTACCTGCATCCGGAATATCCTTCCTATGAGCAGCTTGTTGCTTCGAGGGACAATTTACTGGCCAGGCATCCTGATCTGAAATTGGTTGGAGCGCATCTGGGAAGCCTTGAATGGAGTGTGGATGAATTGGCCATGCGTCTGGATCAGTTTCCAAACCTGGCAGTTGATATGGCTGCAAGGGTATGTCATTTCCAGGTGCAGGACAGGGAAAAAGTCAGGAAATTCATTATTATGTACCAGGACAGGCTGCTCTATGCTACCGATCTTGTGCTTTCGGAGAAGG
The DNA here is from genome assembly GCA_029938715.1 of Bacteroidales bacterium. Classification (GTDB taxonomy): domain Bacteria; phylum Bacteroidota; class Bacteroidia; order Bacteroidales. The sequence continues at coordinate 63,128 of JAOZUK010000010.1, forward strand.
ATGACTTCGAAGAGAGAAAAACCTGGCTGGAGCGGGAATGGAGGTCAGACTGGAGCTATTTTGCAACCGGCGATTCATTGCAATCTCCATATGTTAACGGTTCCTTCAGGGGATTGAAGCTGGATAAAGATATACTGAGAAAGATCTACTACACCAATGCTGTTACATGGTATCCGGAGTTATTTAATTAATATATTCTGTAATTCCGTCCAGTTTCCTAAGTGACATCATGTGTTGATCTCCATTGCTTTAAAATGGCCAGCAGATTTTCTATTTGATCTCTGGTGTGGCTAACGGATACAGTTATCCTGACAATAACCTTCTCCATGGCTACCGGGTAGTTTACGCAGGGAACAATTATTCCATGCTCTTTTAAATACCCGGATAATTCCGTGGCCTGGTTCCTGGAGTTGAAAAAAACGGGGATGATTGGTGTGGGTTCCCGGTTTGTATGAAAACCGAGCTTGATGATCCCCTCTCTTATTTCATCTGCTTTCTGAACAAGTGCTGGTCTTAGACCGGGTTGTTGCTTTACTATTTTAACTGAGGTGCAGGCTGCGGCGACCAAAGGAGGGGGCAGAGATGTGGATGCAAGATAGATTTTTGAGCTTTCTCTGATCAGGTTTATCATCTCTCTATTTGCTGAGATAAATCCACCATAGACACCAAGTGCCTTGCTCATGGTTTCGGTCTGGTAAATCTGAGCGGCGCCCTGCAGATGAAAATGTTCAGGAGTTCCTTGCCCGTTTTTTCCCAGGACTCCAGTGGCATGGGCATCGTCCACTATGAGAATGGCATTATATTTTTCTACCAAGGTGTATATTTCCTGAAGAGGGCTTATTTTTCCGGTTAAGGCAAAGATCCCGTCTGTGATGATCAATGCCCTCTGATTAATATGCTTTCGCAATAGGTCTTCCAGGTGTTGGACATCACAATGTTTGTAGAAATGTATATTTTTAATTTCACGCGGAATTCCTTCTAAAATGCTTGGATGCGCCAATTCATCTATGAACAGGGCAGTATATTGGTCTAACAGGCTGTGAAGCAATATGCTATTGCCCATAAAGCCTGAAGCAAAGGTAACAGCATCTTCTTCGTTTTTAAAGTCTGAAAGATCCTTCTCCAGTTCCAGATGAATGTCTGCTGTTCCTGTTGTATGCCTGGCAGCCGCAAAATTCAAACCGTACTTTTCGATTGCATTTTGGGATGCTTTTTTTACTTCAGGATGACCTGAGAGTCCGAGATAATTGTTTCCCGAAAAAAATGAATAACTCTTATCCAATAATTGGATGTAATTACTTACTCCACTATTTAAATGTATCATACTGTTCCATTGTTGGCATTTGTCGGTTAAAATAAGATATAATATTCAATATTGAGGATAATTCATTTTAATTTCTTATTTTTAGTAGCAGAAATCCCAATAATTAATAATTAATAAGGATATGAAAATATAGCTCAGGGGAAATTTGTGTCACAAAAATTACTTTTAATTACAAGCTTTTTTATCTTATTTTGCGTTACTCAAAGTGTGAATCAAAAGGGAAGGAAGGATTTTAACAGGAATTAATCATTATAAGCAAAAAAATGAGTCAATCATCCAATAAATCAACGGTAACAAGAAGAGCTAAAATCTTAGAAGAACTTGATTTAAAAGGGCAGGTCACTGTACGCGATCTAAGCAGTAGGTTCGAAATTAGCGAAGTCACCATTAGAAACGACTTGGCCCATCTTGAAAAGCAGAGTATGCTGATCAGGGCGAGAGGAGGAGCGATAAAAGTCAAATTTTTCAGGATGGAGATAGATCCTTCAATTTCTGATAAGCAAAAAGAGTTCCTTAAGGAGAAGCAAAGGATCGCAAAGGCGGCTTTGAAATTGATTGAGAATGGAGACACAATTGTACTCGATTCCGGAACGACAACAACAGAAATTGCTAAGAATCTTGATCAATTCAATAATTTAACAATCATCACCAATGCACTGAACATTGCAAGTATTCTTTCTGAATACCAGGATTTTAACATATATATGCCGGGAGGTATACTAAGGAAAAAGTCTTTATCTCTGGTTGGGGCTATTGCCAGTGAGAATTTCAAGAAATTCTATTGTGATAAATTGTTTCTGGGTGTGGACGGATTTGACACAAAGCATGGACTATCTACTCCAAACACCGAAGAGGCTCACCTGAATTCCATTATGACTGGAATGGCCAAGAAAGTTATAGTGGTTGCGGATTCAAGAAAATTCGATCGCAGGCGATTTGGTTTTATTACCACACTTTCCCATATCCATGTAGTTATCACAGATACCGGGATAAAGGCAGATGATAAAGCGCGCCTCGAAAATCATGGAATAGAGGTAATAGTTGTCTAATTTGAACCTGCGATGGCAGTTTTTCTATAATTAAATCATAAGCCTTCATGTTGAAAAAACCTTGGCTACTCTATGCCTTAGTAACTACTCTGTTTTGGGGTACCTGGGGAGCTCTTATTGAAAAACCGGAACAGGCCGGATTTCCTGCGACGCTTGGTTATATTGTATGGGCTCTTACTATGGTACCCTGTGCATTGGTTGGATTGGCACTTATAAAATGGAAGCTTGATACTGATGTCCGGTCAATAATATATGGGTTGACCATTGGATTGTTAGGTGCAGGGGGACAACTGGCCCTGTTTCATGCTCTGGTTGAAGGGCCTGCCTATCTTGTTTTTCCAATCATATCCCTGTCACCATCGGTAACGGTTATTCTTTCAGTGATCTTTTTGAAAGAGAAGGCCACCAAAAAGCATTGGTTTGGCATCGCAATGTCTCTGACAGCTATTGTGCTGATGTCATTACAAAAACCGGATGAAAGCATCATTAAAAGTTTTTTATGGTTTGGTTTTGCCACATTGGTCTTTCTTTCCTGGGGAGCCCAGGCCTTTTTTATGAAAAAGGCAAACATGACTATGAAGGCGGAAAGCATCTTTTTTTATATGATGTTAACAGGAATTCTTCTAACCCCTATTGCTTATTTCATGACAGATATGAGTCAGGAAATCAACTGGGGCTTCCGGGGACCCTATTTTGCAGCCATCATACATACATTGAATTCAATAGGTGCACTAATGCTGGTCTATGCCATAAGATACGGAAAGGTAATTATTGTAGCCCCCTTGACCAATGCTGTGGCTCCGATTATAACTGTAATCATCTCTTTGCTTATATATGCAGTTATACCTGGCCCTGTGGTTATAGCGGGGATGGTGATTGCCATGATCGCCGCATATATACTCGCTGATTGATCCCGGCCTTCTATTTATTAAATTGCGAAACATTACCTTTATTGCTATATTTATACAAAATTAGGATATAGCAATAAAATATAATGTAATATTCGCAGATATGCTTTCAAAACAGATGTATTTCTTAGTGTCAGTTTTCATGCTCTCATTGAGTATTGGTAATTGTCAATCACCTAAAAAGGCAAATATTGCATTGATCCAGGCTACCGGAATGCCAAGACAAGATCCTTTTATGGAGGAGTATGATCCAGGGATGGTACGGCCCCAGATGATGGCACATTTCAATAAATTGTT
>JAOZUK010000187.1 GCA_029938715.1 Bacteroidales bacterium
AAAGTATGCTGGTGATGTTATGAGTTAAGGGTGGCTATGTGCTGGCCTTCTGTCGTAATATAGTTCCTCATCAGATTTGCTGTAAGGCAGGAGTGAACTGGCAGAAAATGCAGGATATCTCCTATGTTCACATCCTTCATCCAATCTCCGCATTCTTCTAAAATTCCATGTTCCTGTGACATTCCGGAAATGTATTGGAGACGGTCAGAGGGTTCCCAGCCTTTAGGGATTCCATTCACCATCAGACCAAAAACAGGTTTCCCTTCCATGTGAATGATCTCCTTGGATAAGTGCACTGCTCCTCCATGGATCACCAGTCGTCTCACTTCAGGATATTTGCCTACTACCGGACAGGCCATGGCCACAGCGATCTCCTCCATTTGGCATGCTCCTAGCGTGAGTTGCATAAGGTCATAGAATACAAAGTTACCGGGTGTGATCTCATCGATCCCTGTAAAATCGTTCTGTATACTGCAGTTGGGTGTATCACCATACAGGGCTTTGGGGGCATATGTGATGAACTGTTCCTTAAGCTTCTTCAGGTCAGATAGTGCCTTGAGGTGTAACTCCTTCCTTTTAACCGGATCTGCCGTTTTATAGGAGTGCCCCGCGTGACAGTAAAATCCAGCAAAAGAGAGATTTTTTATGCGCTGCGATTGTTTGATGAGGCTATCTACAGTTTGAGTTGCATCACTTTTAACACCCGTCCTCCCATATCCGGTGTCTATATCGATATAGAAAGATACCTGTCGCTCTATTTTTCTAAGATGGGGGAGTATATCGGGATTGTCAATGAGAATTGAAATACGAACTCTTTCTGGCAGCGCATTAAGGGTACGGACCTGGCCCGGATCAAAGGTAAAAGCTACCAGAATATCATTCCATCCGGTTTGGGCAAAATAGGTGGCCATCGGGAAGGTGGATACGGTAATTTTTGAGACTCCAAAGTCCCTGTACCAATTGCTGACTTCGGCCGACTGGTGGGTTTTACAATGGGGCCTGAATGAGAGTTGGTTCTCATGGGCCTTTTTGACCATCTTCTCAATGTTGCCAATGCACTTCTGCTTATCAAGTATCAGCTGGGGCATCTCTTTTCATGATTGGTTAGGTCTGGTTAGAAGTTCGGACAGCACCAAACTGGAGAGACAGAAACAGAGAAACAGGTAGAACCCTCCCAGAAGCGTGGTGCCATTGGTGGTAAAGATCTCTATGGGATCAGCAGATTCGCTCAACCCATGGAGCTCGCCTCCCACAATTCCATTAAACCCCACATAGGCCATGAAAATGGCCACCACCATCACATCAGCCATGGACCACTTGCCTGACTTGAATACAAAGAACCTGATGATCCTGTTAGATTTCATAGATTTACCGCCACGTGTAAAGAGCAGGGAACAGATCAGTTTGGCAGCAGGAAAGATGATGCTGAACAGGAAGATCAAAAATCCAACGAAAATCATCTGTATGGATCCTTCCTTCCAGAGGACCCGCACCACATCGGTAATGCTTTTGCTCTGAAAGTAGATGATGTTGTCGGAGAATGCCACTTCGTGGCCCATGAGCTGAAACATCAGCAAATCGATCCGGGCATCCAGGTCAATCATGGGAGTGGTTATGCCACCCATCAGCAAACAGAAAGAGAATAGAATCAGCAGGATAGGTTCAAGGGCATGCAAGGATTTGTTGCCAATGATGTTCACAAGGAAACCCATTAATACCAGAATTATGATCAGGATCACCCTGAGGTTAATTTCTGAGTCCTTCACCTCAATGATTGACGTAAGCAGCTCCTTGTATTGGGGTTTTGTACTGCAATCATATTTCTGCATTAATGCTTCCAGAGTCTCCCTGGAGTCCTGGCTATGGGTGGTACTGTCAAACTCCCCCAGTTTTCCATAGAGGTAATCCTGTACCAGTTGCGTCGTTTCCGGTTTATTTAATTCATCCAGTATCTGACTGGCAAAGGAGGGGATGCTGTCTCTGAGCTGACTCAATTCAATGGCATATCCGGCCAACCATCTTTTTACTCCTGATAGCTCCCCGGAGGTCCTTTCCATAATCATTTGCTGGGCTTCATCCAGCAGACTGTTCATAAGAGCCTCCAGTTTTACCTGGAATTTCTCCCTGTTTTCGGGGGAGAGCTTGAGCTCCATGATCTCTTCGCTCAGGATGGCCGATATGCGTAAGGTCCATTCATCCACATTTAGCAGCCCGTACCGCATGTGATTGACCTCAGCCAGATCGGTCTTTATCTCCTGGTTTTGCCTGGCTTTGACAATCATCTGAACAGTAAGCACAACAGTGGCAATCAGAATACCTGTACTGATGACCACTCTTAAGTTTGTTCGGCTGGAGTCCTTTCGGATCATGGGTTCAGTTTTTCTCCAAATGTGTGCACCATAAGTTACTCAAAATCTCAAATTAATCAATTGACAGAGACCAGACCTATCAAAATAATTGTATTTTTGGCAACATTATATTAAGGAACAGTAAATACTTGAGGTTTTGATCAACTATTTCATTAAGTCATACAAAAGAAAAATTGCGAGACGTATTACAAAAAAGTATCCCTTTCGCATTGACTCTTTTGATTTAGAGGGTATTGGCGAGATTAAATTTGCCAATTGGGAAAACCCCCTGATCGAAAAAAAAATAATCTCAATTGATAATATTGAGTTCTTCAGAAAGTTTTTATCAAAAGGTGATTTCGCGATTGATATCGGTTCTAACATCGGATTAATGACTACTGAGATGGCCATCGTAAACGGAAAAGAGGGACTTACCCTTGCCTTCGATCCAAATCCTTATGTGTATGAAGTTTTGTCTGAAAATATAAAACTGAATCCTGATAAAACGAATATGGTTGCGCACAACGTGGCTATCACCGAGAATGAAGAGGAGTTTTATTACAATTCTTCTGAAGCCTCTTTTGGCAATGGTGGACTATCTTTAACCAATGAGAGCAAACACGGCAAATACACTTTAAGCACCAAAGTGAAGGGGGTTAATTTGGAATTACTGCTTAAAAATGAATATGCAGATTACATTCCCAAATTAAAGTTGATTAAAATTGACACGGAAGGGTATGATAAAGAGGTGATTAAATCTATTTCAAATATACTTCAGCAGTACCATCCTACCCTTATAAGCGAGGTTTATGAACATAACAAACCCGAAGAGAAATTTGAACAGTTCGAAGTAATAAAATCATTGGGATATTCGATCTATTATTTTTCCGACTTTACATCCAATGCTGAAGTTGTTGAGATAAAAGTCAAAGAAGATATGTTAAAGTGGAGGCACTTTGATATATATGCCATTCTCCGGGAAAAGTGATCCGGAACTACATTATTCTATTGTTTTTGGATTTTAATTAACTTCAATTATCCCCACCATGAAATTGAATTCAATTCTATTTTCAATACTATTTTTTCTTGTGAACGCCCTTGCAATTGGGCAAACCGATCCTGTCATGCAGAGGATTGTTGAAATTGGTCAGACCGATAACCAGACCATGCAACACCTGGACGTTCTCTGTAACCGCTTTGGGGGCAGACTGATCGGATCAGATGCATATGAAAATGCAGCTATCTGGGCAGCCAGTAAGTTTGAGGAGTGGGGCATGGAGGTGGTTATGGATGAAGTGGGCGAACTGCCGGTGGGTTTTAACCGCGGTCCCTGGTTTGGTCGTTTGCTTTCGGAGGATGGGATGATTCTCCATTTTGCTACTCCCTCCTATACATCGGGAACCCGGGGTGTAGAGCGCGGACATGTGCTTATTGAACCCAGCAATCAGGCTGAATTTGACAAAATGAAGGGTGCTCTGAAAGGAGCGTGGGTACTGATCGGAGGTGTGAACAATGGATGGCCCATTGATATATCTGCCGAGGCAGACAGTCTGAGGGATTCTATTAAAATAGTGAATGCTGAGATTCAAAAGGCGAACAGTAATATCAGGCGGGAAAACTGGCAGAACAGGGGAACCGATAAACCACAGCAAGAGCTTCTCCCCGCGGTTGAAGAACCCGGGCTTTTTTATAAGCAGATGCGTGAAGCAGGTATACTTGGGATTATACAATCATCAAAAACGCCCATTCGTGTGCTGTATGACCGGAAAAATCTGGATCAGATGAGTTTTGAGAACCTACCCAGCTGTCCCGATATCAAATTGGATGAACACCAATATGCAACGATCTATCAGATGGCAAAGGAGCGACGTTATTTCCAGCTTGAATTCGATATACGGAATCACTTTAAAATGGGCCCTGTTAAGTACCACAATGTGATCGGAGTGATTCCCGGAACTGAATTCCCGGATGAGTATGTGATTGTGGGAGGTCATCTGGATGCGTTCGATGTGGGCACAGGAGGTGTGGACGACGGTTCGGGAGTAACTCCATCCATGGAAGCGGCCAGGTTGATCATGGAGGCAGGTGGAAAGCCCAAAAGGACCATCCTGGTCACGCTCTGGGCAGGAGAGGAGTTTGGTCTCTATGGTTCTACAAGCTGGGTGACCCGGTTCGAGGATAAATTACCCGGGGTATCGAATATGATAAACCGGGACGGTGGCCCGGAAGTCCCGGTCTCTCTTACCGTATCAGAAGCTCAGTGGGATGATTTCCTGGAAATTAGCGAAGTAATCAACGGAATCAATCCTGACTTCCCACTGGAGCTGAAGAGACGAGAACCCAGGGAGAGACCCAAACGTGCATGGGGTACTGACAGCGGTCCTTTCGCTGTAAAGGGAGTCCCAACCATAGGTTTTGACCTGGCCGATCCCAAAGGCTATAATTTTAGCTATGGTGAGATCTGGCATACCGAACGCGATCTCTACAATAAGAGCATTCCTGAATACCAGGAGCAGACAGCCATTGCCACTGCAATCCTTGTATACGGACTTGCCAGTCTGGACCACCTCTTATCCAGGGAGGGGTATTATCTCGAGCAAAGTGAGGAAGTTGAGGATGGTAAAAAGGCCCCCCGAAAGAAGAAGCGCTAAGGGGTAGAGATCACCGGATTATTTCAGAGGCCCAATCAGTTCGACAATGGTCCCGTCCGGATCCTGAACCAGCACAAAATGCCGGTCGGGTCCAAGAGGAACAGGGGTGTCACCCAGGAGTTTTACTTTATGCTCCTTAATACGCTTAAGAAAGGGCTCCAGGCTATTTACCATAATGGTTATATACTGCATGCCTGTATCGTCCTGAATGTAGGTTGGCATGGGGTGTGATCCATCTTTCTTGAAACTCATGATCTTCCACTGGTTGGCATCGGGACTGTCCTGAAGCTTCAGAACATCCACATGAAAGGGTACCCCATTGCTTAAACCCGATACTTTACCAAAATCGGCATCCACATCAAATTCACTCACCTTGGTCATACCGATCACGTTGAGGTAGAAATCCAGGGATTTTTCCAGATCGCTTGCCACCACTCCGACCCCGATAAGGCCGCTTGAAAACTCACTTTGTGCCATAGTTTTTGTGCTAAAAATTAGTACCACTGCTATTGTCAGTATTGTGCTTAGATTTTTCATAGAAGCAAGTTCGGGATATTTTCCTTAGGTTCCAATTATAGCAAGGAAAGCAGTTGCTCCGGATTTCTCCTGCTCCAGAACCTGTTTTCTCATGGAATGATCCCGAACGAAATGTTTATATTTACTTAGCATTCCTGGCACCCCGGAGTTTTAAACCAGTAAACTACCATCCATGAAAGCACTGTTTCTGCCCTCGCTGTTCATTCTGGCATTTCTAGGGGCCTGTTCAGAAAGTGAGCATTTATCTAATGATCCTGAAGTTGTGCTGTGGTATGATGCTCCGGCCACTAACTGGAATGAAGCACTTCCGGTGGGAAACGGCCGGCTGGGGGCCATGGTGTTCGGGGGAACCAGCAGGGAACGGATTCAACTGAATGAAGAATCGGTCTGGTGCAGAATGGGTGGATATGAAGATAGCAATGGAAGAGAGGCCCTTCCCAGGGTGAGGGAGTTGCTGTTCGAGGGAAGGTACAAAGAGGCCCAGGATTTGGCAGCCAGTGAGTTGCTTCAGGAGAGGCTTCCCACCGGTACCAATGCCTACCAGACCCTGGGAGATATTACGATCCTGTATGATGATACTTCAGCAGTATCTGATTATAGAAGGGAACTGAGGCTGGACAGTGCACTGGTAAATGTCAGGTATACCAGGAGCGGTACCGATTTCCATCGCCAGGTCTTTTCATCAGCCGCCAACAATGTGGTGGTTATTAGTGAGTCGGCCAGCCAGGGGGGCAGAATCAACTGTTCAGTGGAGCTTTCCAGACCGGGAGATGGTGAGGTGATCATTATGGGCAAAAACCTGATTACCATGAAACAACAGGTGGACAATGGACAGGGGGTGCTTATTGAATCCAGACTGAAGGTAATTGCCACCGACGGACATATTCATACGGAAGGTAAAAAGCTGCTGATTCATGGGGCTAAGAAATTTGAGATCAGGCTGTTTGCCGGAACAAATTATGGAGGTGGTGATCCCTGTGCTGACTGTGATAGGTGCATGAGTCATTCTGTGAAATGCAACTATAACAGGGTGCTCACCGATCACATCGAAGAGTATCAGAAATATTTTAACAGGGTTTCTCTTGAACTGGGGAGTTCGGCCCATGAGGACCTGCCCACTGATCAAAGACTTGCACTTGTGGCAAAGGGTGACCCGGATCCGGGGCTGGCAGCCCTCTACTTTAATTTTGGCCGCTACCTTCTGATCGGCAGCTCCCGACCGGGCAATCTGCCTGCCAACCTCCAGGGAATCTGGAATGAGCATCTGGCTCCTCCCTGGAATTCAGATTACCACATCAACATCAACATTCAGATGAATTACTGGCCCGCTGAGGTTACAAACCTGTCGGAGTGTCACCTTCCCTACCTTGAATTTATTGGTCAGCTTCGGGAAAACGGCAGAAAGACAGCTGCTGAAACCTACAATTGCCGGGGTTTTGTGGCTCACCATACCACCGATGTGTGGCACCAGACTCAGCTCTTTGGCTCACCCAACTGGGGTATGTGGCCCATGGGTGCTGCCTGGTCGAGCACCCATATATGGGAGCATTTCCTATTTACGGGTGATACTGTGTATCTGGCCCAATACGGTTATGAGGTGATGAGGGAAGCAGCGCTCTTTATGTCAGATTTCCTTGTGGAGCATCCAGTCACCGGTCAATTGGTTTCGGGTCCCTCCATCTCTCCCGAGAACCGGTTTATTACACCAGCTGGAGATACCGCGGCTATTAATATGGGTCCGGCCATGGACCTTCAGATCATATGGCACCTGTTTACTTCAGTAATTGAAGCAGCAAAGGTGCTGGACAGAGACGGGGATTTCAGTGCTTTATTGCAGTCCCAACTTGATCGTCTTGCCCCTGTGAAAATAGGGAAGGACGGGCGGATCCTGGAGTGGTCTGAAGAGGGTCTTGTGGAGCTGGAACCGGGTCACAGGCATATTTCCCACCTCTACGGTCTCTATCCTTCTCCACAATATAACTGGAATGATACTCCAGAGTATATGGAAGCAGCCAGGAAGGTATTGGAGTACCGGTTGCAGCATGGTGGCGGACATACGGGCTGGAGCAGGGCATGGATCATAAACTTTTATGCCCGCCTGAAAGATGCCGACCAGGCCTATTTTCATGTGAGGAAGCTGTTTGAGAAATCGACCCATCCCAACCTTTTCGATAACCACCCTCCATTCCAGATTGATGGGAATTTTGGAGGGACTGCGGGAATTGCAGAGATGCTGATACAGTCACACGCTGGCTATGTAGAGCTGCTTCCTGCCTTGCCCGGTGCATGGAATACAGGAAAGGTCAGCGGGTTGATGGCCCGGGGAGGTTTTCAGGTGGATATGGAGTGGAAAGAGGGGGTGTTAACCGGCCTGAATGTGAAGTCAAAACTGGGAAACCCACTGGAACTGAGATATGGCGAGAAGCAGTTTTCATTTCAGACCAGTGCCGGTCAGTCACTTACACAGGAGGAGCTGTTACCCTTACTCTGATGCTGCCAAAAATTGCGTTGATGTTTGAACCCCGCCTATGTTTTTTATAACTTGGGTATGAGAAAAACTTGATATATGAGTACACGTAAGCGTTCGGGACATATTGGTGTCCTTAC
>JAOZUK010000188.1 GCA_029938715.1 Bacteroidales bacterium
ACAAATTCCAACTCCTCTAAAACTGACCAGGTAACCTGCGATGAATCAGCAGAAACCATTCTGAGCAAATCGGTCAGACCCCGGAGGTATTGATAAGCCAGATCCTTCTCACCTTTGAATATAAGAGATCCCACTGCATTCAACGCATTGTAGGTGAAATGCGGATCCAGTTGGTTTTTAATGGATTGCAATTGTAACTGACTGATGAGTCGGTCTTTTTCATAACGCTTTGCCACCATCCGGTTCTGCAGGATGACCCACAGATAAAAGAGTCCAAACAGTAGAAGGAACATAACCGGATAGACCAGTCCCCTGTATTTGTACCACACATTCGTCTTATAGAGAATGGTCCACTGCCGGTTATTCATCTGTAAAAAAAGGAGAGGGTAGTCGTCTCCATTCTCAATCAATGAGATGAAGGTTCGGAAAACTCGTGCCTCAATGGGAATATCCAGTACAGCAGATTCTTTGAAGTGGGATCTGAAAATATGTAGCTTATCCACACTTAAAAATACGTACTCCTTCTCCCCGTCAGAATCAACATCGAGCAAAACTTCTGTCCCGTATCCAAACTGGATATCATTAAAAACTGAATCAGATTTAATAAGATCAAAATCATAAGTGTATATGCCTCTATTATTGAGAAACTTTATATCACTCAGTCTATTTCCACCAGGAACCCTGTACATATAATGGCCACTGTTAGGATAGCCGTTTAAAGTGAGACTTTTCACCTTTCTCACGGCATCGTCATAGACAGTCAACATTGCATCATAATCCTCTTCAGTCCGGTAGCTGTGATAGGTCATCAGATAGTTATTCCCTTCATGAATAAAAGGCTCAACCGACACCCAGGAAGGTGGGGAGTGCATGGCCAAAGGAGGCATATAAAACTGAAGATTCTCATCAAGTATCATCAGCCAGGACATGGAATCGCGAAATGGAATGGAAGTTTTAAAGTTCTCCGGAGCCACCGTATTTAGTATAATCTCATCAAAACCATCTCTATCCAGGTCAAACAAATCCAAAGAAACAACCGCGGCTCCGCTGAGTGGGGACTTAAGGATGGTATCGTTCTTAAGGTCGATGGCATAGACCCTTCTGGGTTGCAAGGAGTATCCTCCATTTATGGCCAGCACATATTCGGGCGATCCATCCCCATTAAGATCTGAGATTCCGCCCGGTGTATATTTATAGTCCCCATTATCGTTGTATTGATTGATGGGATCCAGGAAATACTCCCTGGTGGTGGTAGGACGACCATAAAGGTCATCAATAATGGTCAGAAAAAGTGAATCATTCTTTTCCGTGCAAAAGAACAGGTCCATCACCCCATTGGAGTCAATGTCATGGAGATCAACTGCGGGACCAATTTCAGTCAATTCTCCAGGCATATTAAACTGGTTAATGGTGGAGCGTTGGAGATTGGTTACTGTGACCGCCAGATTCTGGGAGGTGTTGTAATAAATATTCAACCTCTCACTGATTCCGTCACCATTCAAATCACGATAATAAATGAAATCTTCGGGAGGAACCGATTTAAAATCCAATATCTCCATCTTAAACTCTGTGGTAAGTGATGGAAAAAATACCACAAGTCCAATGGTGATGACCAGGGCCAACGCAGCAGGGATGATATATTGAAGGCTGATTTTTCGCACAGAAATAGGATCCGGTATACTAAATTTACAAAATTACCGGCAGATTCAACAAATAATTACTGCTTTGATAAAATGGATCTCTTATATTTCATTGGGATTATCAGCCTTAAATGAGAGCAAAAGCAACAGGAAAGATAAACCTACGCATACCCAGCCCACCAGGTCGTAGCTTCCTGTAAGGTCGCCCGAAAGGCTGAAGAGGTAAGGGCCCAGGGCAGATCCGATAACAGTCCAGCTCAGTGAATATCCAGAAATGGCACCCAGATTTTTTAATCCATAAAAGCGTGGCCAGGTAACCCCTATCAACACCGTCCAGAGTCCCCAGATAATACCGTTCCCACTCATGATGACCCCATATGCCATCGGATGGTCTCCCAGTATGGTAAGACCAAATGTAGTGCAGAGCATCCCCACCATAAAAAAGATCAGCAGGTATTTCAACTTGATATAATCACTGGCATAACTGCAAACAAACTGAATCACCACAGCAATTATGGAGGTGGGTATAAATATACCGATCCCCTTGGCCTTGGTGAGTCCTGCCGTTTCAAACACCGATACGATATGAAAAGTTAGTCCGCTTACATACAGTGCCGACAGGGAGAGTGCCAGGGTAAAGGCCCAGAATGCGATGGTTTTTCTTGCCTCCAGGAGACTGAAATCGCGATCTGGTAAACTGGGCGGTCTTTTTCTTTTCTCCTTAGATGGCATCTTTCCATCGGCTTGGCAACCACAGTCTTCAGGATTATCGCGGTAGATTAGAAGGACAAAAACTGCAAAAATGGTACCCACAAGTATGGCCAGTAAGACCCATGCACCCCTCCATTCCAGTCTTTCAATGATCTGACTGAGTACCTTAGGGGCCACAGAAAATCCCAGAGCAGTAAAGATTCCCAGAACCGCATTGGCCAATCCCCTTCTCTTGTTAAACCACTTCATCACCATATTTCGCGACACCATGGTCAGCAAACCCTGTCCAAAGAAACGTATTCCCCAGAATCCAATGGCCAGAAAAATAAATGTAGCGAGCGATGGAGAGAGCCACTTCCAATTCTGCAGGGCTTCTACCAGTCGATCCACACGGGTCAGGAAGACCAACATGGTTCCCAACATAACCCCCGAAATAAACGCCATCACTCTGGCGCCATGCCGATCATATAACTTTCCGGCCCGGGTAATCATTAATCCCGATCCCAGTGTGCCAAACAGGTAGGCCAGGCTCAGGTTATTCCTTGTGATCCCCAGATCATCAATCAGTTTGTCAGTAAAGACCGAGACCCCCATGGTCTGCCCGGGAATGCTCATCAGGATACCAATGGTGCCGGCCACCAGGATCACCCATCCATAGAAAAAGGGAAGTCTGGAGGGAGAAAAAGGCTTGTTACACTTTCTTTTCATCATGTGGCCCGGAGGATTTTAAAGACACAAAGATAGACCTATATAAAGAACTACGAAAGGTCGCTCCAATTGAATCCCAATAACACCAATGCCAAAGAGATGTTAATGAAGCTGCGTAACTCCTAGTTTATACTCAGTCTGAATAAGGCAAGACTCGGCATTTCAGTTGATTAAAAGAGTAATTTTGGCGCCAACGCTTTCATTAAAGCATGTGCACATGAGACCATTGAATATTGGAGATCTGAAGATTAATGTACCCATCATACAGGGAGGAATGGGAATAGGAATATCCCTTTCAAAGTTGGCTTCGGCTGTAGCGAACATGGGTGGAGTGGGAATAATCTCTACAGTTGGGATCGGACTCACCGGAAAACAGACCGCCAAAGGATACAAAAATGGCAATATTGAAGCCATCCGAAATGAGATCAGGAAAGCCAGGGAAATGACTCCGGGTGTCCTGGGTGTAAATATCATGTCGGTGCTTACCGATTTTTCCGAAATGGTGAAAACTTCCATCGATGAGGGAATCGACATTATTTTCTCAGGAGCGGGTCTCCCGTTGGACTTGCCAAGTTATCTTACCAAAGGAATGAAGACCAAGCTGGTTCCCATTGTCTCTTCCGGACGAGCAGCCAATATCATTGCCCAGAAATGGAAACAAAACTACGATTACCTGCCCGATGCCTTTGTGGTGGAGGGACCTAAGGCAGGTGGTCATTTGGGTTTTAAAGCCGACGCTTTATTTGACGTAGGAAATAAGCTTGAGAACCTGGTGGATGAAGTGGTGAAAGTGGCCCAGGAGATCAAGGAGAAATTCAATAAGGAGATTCCTGTTATTGCTGCAGGCGGCATCTTTACCGGTCAGGATATAAAATCGATCATGAAACGCGGAGCCAGCGCGGTCCAGCTGGGTACCCGTTTTATTGCCACCGAAGAGTGCGATGCCTCGGATGAGTTCAAGCAGTCCGTTGTGAATGCTACGAAGGAAGATATCCAGATCATCAAAAGCCCGGTAGGAATGCCTGGTAGGTCCATATTCAACAAGTTTTTGAAAGAAGCAGCAGATGGTCAGAGAAGACCGGCAGTTTGCAAACACAATTGCATACGCTCCTGCAATCCTAAGACCACCATGTACTGCATCTCGGAAGCTTTGCTTGCTGCTTTTAAAGGGAACCTGAAAGACGGGTTTGCGTTTGTGGGCAGCAATGCTGACAGAGTCAAAACAGTCTCCACTGTTGAAAATATTTTCAACGAATTGGAGGACGAATACAACAAAGCAGATTAATTATTCAGGTCAGCGCCTTTAACCAGGCCTCAGCCATTAGTTGAGCACCTGCCATGGAGGGGTGAACTCCATCCCCGGCCCAGTATGTTGCCGGAGCAATCTCAATGGCCTTATGGAAAGCCTCCTGAAAAGGCACCCATACAGCATTAAACTCCTTCGCCAAAATTGCAGCAATCTCCGGATACGCACTGAAAGGTTTCAGCCAGGTTTCATCTACTGCAGAAGTGCCAGTAAGTATAAAAGGCTGACAGATAACCAGTTTCACATCGGGCAATTCCTCTTTGGTCCGGATCAGCAAGTTCCGGAAATCGGCTTCATAGATTTCAGGTGTACCCTCATACTTCCCACTCCTGAAGTGCCAGTAGTCATTCACTCCGATCAAAATGCTCAGCACATTGGGTTTCAGCTCCAGGCAATCGGGTTCCCAACGTTCGGCCAGCTGGTATACCTTGTTCCCGCTGATGCCCCGGTTATAGATAGTCAGATTCTTTCCTGCCAGCTCCTCCAAAAGCCAGGAGGCAGCAAGATTTGCATATCCTGTACCAAAGGACCTTGCATTGTTGGCCAACTGGTTCTTCTTTTCCCTTCCGGCATCGGTAATGGAATCACCCTGGAAAAGGATCACATCCCCGGATGAAAAGAACTTTGTAATCTTACGGGGATCAAGGTCTGCTGCAACTCTGCCAGACAGAAAAGGAGTCCCTGCCACAGCAGCTGTTCCCAGCCCCGCATTTCTAAGGAAATTTCGTCTCGATGATTTCTTCGGGAAGTTGCTTGAATTATTCATATTGAAAAGCTTGAATGGGCTGAAATATTTAACAGATCTAAAGATAGTTAATCTAATTTTTTGAAATCATTAACTTTACAAACAGAAGCTACACTCCTTTCAATGAAACTTAATTTATAATAGGATGAAATACCGCAAATTTGGAAATACTGGTCTTGAAGTATCTGAAATTGGATTTGGAGCCTGGGCCATTGGTGGAAGCTGGGGCGATCAGAAAGACTCAGACTCTCTGGAAGCACTTGAAATTGCCCTGGATCAGGGGGTAAATTTTATCGACACCGCTGCGGGATATGGCAACGGGAAATCGGAACGTATCATAGGTGAATTCCTCAAATCGCGACCTGAAGCGGTTACAGTTTGCACCAAAACTCCACCCGCAGCTGGCAAATGGCCCCCTTCACCCTATTGCAAAATTGAAGAACGTTACCCTGAGAAATACCTACGGGAAAATGTAGAGGAGCGTCTCACCAACCTTCAGACTTCAAGCCTGGATGTACTCCTGCTTCATACCTGGACCAGGGCCTGGAACGACCGGCCCGTAGCCCTTGAAATTCTGCAAAAAATGAAATCAGAAGGTCTTATCAAACAGATCGGAATCTCCACCCCGGAACATGACCAGAATTGCGTGGTGCAGCTCATGCGTGATGGAGTCATTGATGTCCTCCAGGTGATCTACAATATTTTTGAGCAGGAGCCTGCAGCCCAGATTCTGCCTGTTGCTAAAGAGACCGGGACCGGGATCATTGTCAGGGTAGCCTTCGATGAAGGCGTCTTAACCGGGAAATACAAGGGCGATGAACAGTTTGGCAAAGATGATTTCCGCAGCAACTATTTTGCGGGTGACCGCCTGGCCAGGGGCGTGCGACGGACCGAAGCCATCAAAGAAGAATTAAAAGATAGCGGGTACACCATGCCACAGCTTGCCCTGAAGTTTGCCATGACCCATGAAGCGGTCTCCACAGTGATTCCAGGAATCAGGAATCAGAACCAGGCACTCCAGAATACAGCTGTATCCGATCTGCCTGAGCTCCCGGAGGATCTGCTAATGAGACTACGTGAACACTCCTGGAACCGAGGATTCTGGTACGGAGGTAAATAAATCAGGATAATTGTTCCTGTAATAAGCAGTGCCTTCCGTCCAAAAAATCTTACTCTTTATACATTAGGCCCCTTTGCAGCTTTTCTATCCCCCCTATTTTATCTATCTAGCATTCTGGAATAGGTAATAGAAATGATTTTTCAAACTGATTTAAAGCTTGGGCAAGAAATTGATATCGTAAAACAGTTTCTTGAAGAAGAAGCTCATATGTCTGGATGAGTACCTCAGGCTATTTAATTCCCGCAATAACCATTCTATTAACTACAGCATCCTGGGCTGCAGCCAGGGCTATATAGGAGCCTCAGGTTCCAGGGTACTGATTACCATCCAGAATCAATAGACAGGCATCACCTTCCATTTTCCAGAGGATGCCATTGAAGGGGTCAGCGCATCTCCTTTGAACAGGATCACAGTCTTTCCAACAACTACAGGTTCATTCCCGGCACCTCCTTTAAGCCCTTCCAACCACATCGCTACCTTGCTTGCATCCTGATAGCTCACAAACTGCAACAGGTACTCCCTACCCTCTCCTTCCCTGATTCTGAGCCGCTCTGTTTGATCCTGGCCGGTTCCAATGCAGTAAAACCCCGGCAGGTAATCTTTTTTAAGAAAAAGGGGAATCTGCTTTTCCACCCTCCCGGAATAGTACTCCACCTGATCGTCCCACTCGGCAAAAGTCTTACTACCCGACTGTACATGTCTATACACATATTCGAATTTCAGGTTGGCCATAATGGTATCGGGAGCCTCCTCCATCCTTGGTACAAGTACATCGGCAAACCTGAATCCGGCCAGGGGGGCAACGCCAGCCAGATAAAGGCCATCCCCTGAAAAACGGGGAATGAAAATCCGCTCAGGGAAACCATCAAACTCCAGTGAAACCTCTGCAATAACATTCCCGGTCAGATCAATCTCCCGGGTTCCCTCTTCTTCAACCGTGATAATTTCATCGCTGATGCTCCCATTGAGCTTCAAATAACGGGCTTTTACCTCCTGCTGTTCATTCCTGCTGAATGTGGCTTTACCACCTGCATCGGTTTCTCTAATCGATCCGTCAGCTTCAAGATACAGGCTTTTGGAAAAACTCACATCGGCAATTTCAATCTCTCCATACTCGGTGGTGTACCGGTTCCAGTTGGAAAACCGAAGGTTATAATCGGGGGGGATCTCCAGACTGAACTTCAGGTATTCAATGCGGTCGGCCGGTGAGAACCGACTGGATGATACATTCAGTGCCTGGTAATCACGCTGTTTACTGATGGTAAAAATCATCTTTAAATCCTTTCGGATAAGATCTGCCGGCATAGTGATTCCTTGTGCCAGATAGTGGTTGCTGAGCGCTCCCATAAACTGTTCGTTATCGGGATACCTCTCATTGAGAATCTGGATCATCTGGGTCTGGGCCCCTGCGCTCAGGTCCCAGAGGTTTCGGTCGTGAACTACCGAACCGGGAGAATCAAGCCTTGCTCCAAACAGCTCCATATTCACCAGAGAGTTATCCTCCCCCTTCCATGTGGCAGATTTATAACGTTTTACAGAGCTGCATCCGGCAACAAGCAACAACATCAGAGTTACCGATAGCAATAGGTTTACAGAAAGCAAATGAGGTGGCTTTTTCATGGCAATTTATATGTTTGAAACAACAAGCGTAATCAGTCCCTGAATACCATGGCAACTATACCCTCTTCAGGATGCTCCGTGCACATAATCTCAACCTCCTTTACAAACTCTTTGGGAACACAATCCAAGCGGGGGGTACAATCAAACGACATTCCATCTTCATACACATCCTTCTCATTCCTGTCGATGCATCTGGGCGAACCCAGGTTACGTACAATCAGATAATACATGATATGTTATATATGGTTAAAAAA
>JAOZUK010000499.1 GCA_029938715.1 Bacteroidales bacterium
GTACAGTGAGCATAGCGATGAATAATGCCAGCAATGCTGAGATGATGAAGAAATGGACTCCAAGCTTGATGCGGTAGGGGAAATCCATCAGCCAGTTTCTCATCAAATACCAGGCCACAGGCCAGGCAAGGAGATTGGCTATCAATACAAGGATGAAAAATTCATTGGAAATCAGCAGGATTATTCTTCCTACGCTTGAACCCGATACTTTTCGAATTCCAATCTCCCTGGTACGTTGTTCTACAGAGAAGGATGCCAGCCCGAGGATTCCAAGAGATGCAATCAAAATGGCCAGTAAGGCAAATACGATGAATAGTCGCAGGAACTGCCTTTCCGCAATGTAAAGTGATTCAATCTCATCCTTGTAGAAACTATATTCAAATTGGGATTCGGGATCCACCTTAAGATATTCCGACTCCAGAAAATCCAGGATTGCCTGGGTCTCTGAGCTTCCAATCTTTACCGACATCCAATTTATCCAGAAGTTATCTACGAAAAAACATACAGGCTGGATCGTATTATGTACCGATTCGAAATGAAAATCTTCTGCGACACCCACCACAATGCCTCTTCGAGGTTTCCAGTTGTTGGTTTCCGGATCGAGTGTGGAGGTCTGGAACCACTTCCCAATGGGATCCTCCCATCCGATATCCTTTACTGCAGTTTCGTTCAGAATAAAAGCTGATACTGAATCCATGCCAAATTCTTTTGAAAAACTGCGACCAGCAACGATCCTGTTTTCCAGGGTTTCGAAAAAGTCAAAATCAACTGTAACGATCTTAATGGATTTCCCTGCATCTTCCGGGAGTCCTTCCGCTGTATATCCCAGGTTACTGGTGAGTCTGCCCGCGGGGCGCTTATTCGAACTGGTCACATGGAGAACCTGAGGGTTTTTTAAGACCTCCTCCTTAAAGGTGTCGTAGCCATTGTTGGGTCGAGGAACGAGCACCACATTTTCTGGATTAATCCCCAGGTCCTTATTGCTAAGGTGATTCCATTGTGTATAAACAACCAGTGTGGAGATAATCAGAGCAATGGAGATACTGAACTGCAGAACAACCAGGATCTTTCGCAGTGTGAATCCACCTTTACCTACCCTGGTATCTCCATAGAGCACCCTGAGTGGGCGGAATGATGCAAGTACAAAGGAGGGGTATGATCCAGCCATTATCCCTATCAGGACAGATGACACCAGGAGAGCTAGCATAACTTTCCAATTGAGCAGCACAGAAGCTTCAAATGATTTCCCGGAAATTGTATTGAAATAGGGAAGTATTAGCAAGGCCAGAATCAGGGCAATAACCATGGCCACAAATACCAGGCTGATGGATTCAGCCAGGAACTGACGCATCAGTTGCTGCCTTCCTCCGCCTACCAGCTT
Source organism: Bacteroidales bacterium (assembly GCA_029938715.1). Lineage (GTDB taxonomy): Bacteria > Bacteroidota > Bacteroidia > Bacteroidales. The sequence continues at coordinate 1,382 of JAOZUK010000499.1, forward strand.
TCTCAATCCCACCTCCCGGGCTCTTCGGGCCGATCGTGCGGTTGCAAGATTCATGTAATTGATGGTGGCAATAAGCAGGATGAACAAGGCCACAATGGAAAATACATATACTGTTGTCAGGTTTCCATGTGGTTCAAAGTCAAATCGGAGATCGGACCTGAGATGGGTATCGAATAGGGGTTGTAGCCAGTATCGAACAAAATTTGAGGCCTCATCATCATCAAAAATTTCTCTGATTAGCTCTGGAAACTTCGCTTCAAGGCCTTCTTTGTCAAAGTTTTCTGGCAAGAGTAGGTAGTAGGCAACCGTTCCCTCTCCCCAGTTAAATTTCTGCCGATCGTTGAAAATATATTCGGCGGTAGCCATGGAGACAAGTACATCGGGATTGATATGCGAATTATTGGGTAGTGTTTTAAACACTCCGGTGATCCTTGCCTCGCCTTCTCCCTGGTCTGTATCGACCTGCAGGGACTTACCCACCGGGTTCTCCTCCCCAAAAAATTTATTAGCCACCACGTCTGAGACCACACAGGTAAATGGCTCAATCAGTGCTGTGGAGGGATCTCCTCCTTCGATCTCAAAGGAAAATACCTTGAAAATATTTGAATCGGCAAACATGACATTGTCCTCCACGAATTCAATCTCTCCATTTCTTAATGGCATGGGAGATGTAAAGGACAGTCTCACAGCTTCTTCAATTTCGGGGTACCTCGAAGCAAGTTCATCGGCCAGCCTGTAGGGCCCTACTGCATGGTTGAACGACTCGCCGTTGGGACTTGTATAATTAAAAAAGAGCCGGTAGATTCGGTCTCCCCTTTCATGGAAGCGATCGTAACTGAGTTCATCGCTTACATACATAACAATAAGCAGGCAACTCAT
>JAOZUK010000500.1 GCA_029938715.1 Bacteroidales bacterium
GGCCCGCTACTATTTTACCCAATCGTCGGTTCCCCGTTCCATGGATCACCGGGAGCTGGCCAGAGCTGCCTCCGCTTATGACCTTTCAGGCACCGGCCATCCCACCGTGGAGGAAGCGTACAGGGCAGCCCAACAATCTGCCGGTCCCGATGATATGATTTTCACCGGTGGAAGCACCTTTGTAGTGGCCGATCTGCTCACATTTACACATTCACATCAGTCCTGATGGTATCGATATTTTGATTTACTTTGCAACGCAATAGAGAATGCAGGTAAAGAGAGATAAAGAGATGCAATACAAGGAGATCTGTTTTAAGGCCATGGAGGTGGTCAAAGAGGCTGCGGCCTATGTAAGGGAGCGGCACGAGCAACGCAAAGATCTACACATAGAGGAGAAAGGAAAGCAGAACTTTGTGACCGAGGTGGATAAAAAGACGGAACAGATCCTGGTGGACGGACTTTCGAATCTCCTTCCTGAGTCTGGTTTTATTGCCGAAGAGGGGACCAGTGTCAAAAAAGGCGATATCTACAACTGGATAATCGACCCGGTGGATGGAACCACCAATTTTATCCATGGGGTTTTTCCATTTGCCATCAGCGTGGGACTCACCGAAAATGAAGAGATCGTAGCAGGTATTGTGTATGAGTTTGGACTGGATGAATATTTCTATGCATGGAAGGGTGGTGGTGCCTGGTTGAACGGAGAGGCCATTCATGCCAGCACAGTGGCCACCATTGGTCAGTCGCTGATTGCCACCGGATTTCCATACACCAACTTTACCTATCTCACCCAGTTTATGAACAGCATGGACTACTTCATGAAGAACTCACACGGGTTGCGCAGGCTGGGATCGGCAGCTACCGACATCGCCTATGTGGCCTGCGGGCGATATGATGGCTTCTACGAATATGGGCTCAATCCCTGGGACATTGCAGCCGGATTGTTGCTGGTTAAGGAGGCTGGGGGTGAAGTGGGCGACTTCAAGGGGCATAAAAATCCCCTCTTCAGCGAGAATGTTATCTGCTCCAACGCCAACAATTACAGTGAGTTTCAGGAAACCTTAGAGAAAATCATGTTGGCAGAATGAACCGGGTCTCCATAGTCATCCTCAACTGGAATGGGAAACATTACCTTGAACAGTTTCTTCCATCGCTGGTGCTTAATAGCCAGCTGCCGGGCGTAGAAATTGTGGTGGCAGACAACAACTCTTCCGACGACTCCCTGGAATTTCTGGCCAGGGTCCACCCTCAGATCAAAGTCATCAGGCTGGATGAAAATTATGGATTCAGTGGTGGATACAACAGGGCACTTAAGCAGCTCAGCTCTACCTACTTCCTGCTGCTGAACTCCGATATCGAGGTAACTCCCGGATGGCTGGAACCTCTGATCGATGTAATGGAATCCAACGATCGTGTTGCAGCCTGCACCCCTAAGCTAAAGGATTTTAAGAACCGTTCGCATTTTGAATATGCAGGTGCAGCCGGAGGCCATATCGACTGGTTGGGGTATCCCTTCTGCAGGGGCAGGATCTTCGATCACCTGGAGGAGGACCTGGGGCAATACGACGATCCTGTGGAGATATTCTGGGGGTCAGGTGCCTGCCTGCTGGTGAGGTCCTCGCTTTATGCACAGTCGGGCGGACTGGATGAACAGTTCTTTGCCCATATGGAGGAGATCGACCTTTGCTGGCGCTTTCAACGGATGGGTTACCAGATCCAGTATGTTCCCCAATCCACGGTCTACCACGTGGGCGGAGGAACCCTTGCCAGGGGCAATCCCAGGAAGACCTTCCTTAATTTTCGGAACAACCTTCTCTTGCTCTATAAAAACCTGCCTGTCCACCAGCGCGAGCGGACCATTGTTTTAAAGATGATCCTGGATAGCATTTCAGCACTCAGGTTCCTTATTCAGGGAGATACAAAAGACTTTGTTGCAGTAATAAGGGCACACATAGCCTATTACGGGATGAAACAAGCTTATAAAGGGACCAAAGATCCAAACATTCTGCAGGATAAACACGTTATTGTACCAGGAATTTATCCTCACTCTATCGTTGTTGAATTTTTTCTCAAAGGGAAAAGGAGATTCAATCAACTCGACCAGGATTTCAGACAAAAGAATAAGGAGCAATAAAGCACCTCAGAAACTCAATTTATAAATGAACCACAATGGAAAATAAATCACCAATCGGACTCTCATCAAGCAAATGGAAAGATGTTACAAACCTTCCCCTCCTGCTTAAGAACAGTGGAA